>JBEPWY010000336.1:0-4151 GCA_041642185.1 Marivirga sp. | reverse complement strand
CCTGGGGCATATTAAAGACAGCATTACATTGGTCAATAAAAACCAGGGGAAGAACATAGACCCGAGGAAAATACATACCACTGTGCTGGAGAAAGACCCGAAGATTAAAGCCCTGATCAGCAAAGGCAATACCATGGGCTGTTTTTATGTAGAGTCTCCCTCCATGCGCATGCTTTTAGGCAAGCTGAATTGCCAGGATTATATCACCCTGGTCGCGGCCAGTTCCATTATACGCCCGGGAGTTTCACAATCGGGCATGATGCGCGCTTATATCGAGCGCCACCACAGCAATGGCAATTACGAAGCCATTCATCCTGTAATGGATGAGCTGATGAAAGAAACCTATGGAGTAATGGTGTATCAGGAAGATGTAATCCGTGTGGCCCACCATTTTGGAGGACTTACGCTAAGTGAGTCGGATATATTACGCCGGGGGATGTCGGGTAAATTCCGCTCAAGGTCAGAATTTCAACGTGTAGAAGATCAGTTTTTTAAAAACTGCAGGGACAGAGGCTATGATGAGAAAGTGATTCAGCGGGTATGGTATGAAATTTCCAGCTTTTCCGGCTTTTCCTTTGCAAAAGGCCACTCGGCCAGCTTCGCAGTGGAAAGCTATGAAAGCTTATACCTCAAAGCCCATTTCCCTATTGAATTTATGGTGGGTGTGATCAATAACTTCGGTGGTTTTTATAAAACAGAATTCTACTTTCATGAAGCCCGAATGAATGGGGCTACCATATTGCCCCCATGCGTAAATACCAGTAGTTATCTTACAGATATTTCAGGTACAAATATTTATATTGGCTTTGTTCACATCAAAGATTTAGAGCAGAAAATAGCTCAAATGATTCCTGAAGAACGACAAAAGAGAGGTGATTTTAAAGGCCTGACTGATTTTGTAGAACGCATCCCTATTAAGTTGGATCAGTTGCTTATCTTGATTAGGGTAGGTGCTTTTAACTGGGCCTGCAAACCTAAAAAGCAAATTTTATGGGAGGCACATGCCCATTTCAATAAACATACAAAGCGCACTTATACAGCTCAGTTATTTGAGCAAAGCGCCCGTACTTATCAATTTCCTGTTCTGCAGACTGAGCCCTTGGAGCAGGCTTTTGATGAATTGGATATTCTTGGCTTCCCTTTATGCAATCCGTTTTTACTGATGGACAGCGAAGAAAAAGCGGGAATATATGCGAAGGAACTCCTGCAACATATAAGCAAAAGTGTAAAACTGATTGGTTATATGGTCACTACCAAGTACACCTTAACTAAAAACAAGGATTTAATGCATTTCGGTACATTTTATGATGAGAAAGGCCAGGTATTTGATACCGTACATTTTCCTGATGAAGCTAAGAAATATCCTTTTAGAGGGAAAGGATTTTACCTGATAAAGGGAAAAGTAGTGGTAGATTATGGCTATCCTATGGTGGAAGTAAGCTTTATGCAAAAGCAAGGCTGGAGAATACCGGAGGCGATGAAAACAGCTTAGACTTGAAGAGCAGTTAATTGTGCTGCATGTAAACATAAGGCTACAACCTTATAAAGGCATAATATAAGGTTTTAGCCTTATAAATTGATATTATAAGGAAATATCCTTATAATTGGAGATAATTTAACAGATGCTAGCAGTAATAACAGGCGATATTATTAATTCCTCCTCAATAAAGGACAGAAATCCGCTTATTAAGCGATTAAAGCAGGAATTTGCTGATTTGGAAAAAGTAAAATCAAACAGTTTCTCACTTTATAGAGGAGATGCTTTCCAGGGAATATGTCTGCCAAATGATGCATTTCTAATTTATTTAAAGATAAAAGCTTTATTAATGAATCAGAAATCAGATGTGCGAATCGCTATAGGAATAGGGCCTGTGGAGCATATGAAAAAGAATATAGCAGAATCGGATGGTACTGCTTTTCGTTTATCGGGCAGAACACTGGACACTTTGAAGCCGGAGAACAAAAAGTTTATGATTAAAACCACTTCAGACGAAATCAATAAAGAATTGGAGCTGGAGTGCAGTATGTTGGACGCCTTATTAAGTAATTGGAGCGTTAAGTCATCCGAGGTGATTTATCATGTACTGGAAGATAAAACACAACTGGAAATAGCTGAATTAGTAGGGATTTCGCAATCAGCAGTTCAACAAAGACTTAAGACGGCCAATTGGCCTGTTATAGAATTATTTATGAACCGATATAAAGAAATAGTAACCCAACTATAAAATGGAAGTATTCCTTAAACTATTAATAAGCCACCTTATTACTGATTTTATACTCCAACCTGATTCATGGGTAAAGCATAAATTTGAAAATAAGGGAAAATCAATCTATTTATACCTCCATGGTTTAATTACAGGCTTGTTTATTTTATTGGTATTTTGGGATTTAAACATTTGGCCTGTAGCAGTTTTTATTGCGCTTACCCATACCTTAATTGATTGGGTTAAATTACAATATTCAGATAACTCAAAAGCATTTTTTATAGATCAACTGGCTCACATCATCATTCTGATAGCCGCTACTTTGTATTTAAATGATTTCGCATTTGATCCTGAATATTTCCGGCCTGAACTCAATCAAATCAAAATAATTACTGCTTACATATTCATTACGTTACCTGCAGGAGTGATCATTGGCAAGCTGACGGAAAAGTGGAGAAATGAGGCTGTACCCAGTTTAAAAAATGCAGGTCAGTGGATTGGCATTATGGAAAGATTGCTGGTATTGACTTTGGTGTTACTTCAGCAATATACTGCAATTGGTTTTATCATTGCCGCTAAATCTATTTTACGAACAGCTGCTTCCAGGGAAGAAAATCAATTTGCCCAATCTGAATATATATTAATAGGCACTTTGCTAAGCTTTGGCATAGCTATATTAACCGGAATTATGCTACAGGGATTTGTAAGCATCTAAAGCTTAAAAAAAACTTCTTCAATTTTTTATTTTAGCAATAACCCTTCATGATAAAAACAGCAGTTTATAAAGCCTAATAAAAAAATAAGAGCCCTGCATAGAAAAATATACCGGGCTCTTATCATTTATAATTATTGCTTTTATTAATTTACCACTTGTTAAAATCAGGCCTGAAAACTCTTTTATTACGGATTGAAGGCCTTCCTAATTGCCAATAAATGATTGACCCAATTATCGGTAGTAAAAAAATCAACAACAGCCATAAAAAATTGACTGTCAGTTTTTCCTTTATATGAAGACGAACTATATCTACAACTGACCAAGCAATCAATATTAAAGGCAATGCTATTACTAGAATGAATGCTATTTCCATGCCTAAAACTATTAAATATTTAGCCTAAAGCCTAAAAAGGTTTATTATCAGCTTTAACTCTTTGATACACTAAATTTTTTCTATTCCATTTATCATCTAATTCCCCTGCTAAAACTGGCGATATTACAGCTAGTATAATTAGCGAGTAATTAATAAGTGCTTCTTTATTTATCTCTATCATAATTTATATTTCCCCCATTAACGCTCTGAAATTACTTTTGTTTGATTAAACATATTTTCGGCCTATTGCCCAAACTTCTTTCAGCATACTTAAAAAAGATTCCATTTCAGCCAAATCAATCATATTAGGTCCGTCACTTTTTGCTACTGAAGGGTCAGGATGTGTTTCTACAAAAAAACCATCTATACCGGATGCAGCAGCGGCCCTTGCTAAAAAGGGTGCAAATTCACGCTGACCGCCTGAAGTACCTCCTGCCCCACCCGGCTGTTGTACGCTATGCGTAGTATCAAAAACCACCGGAGCATACTGTCGCATAATTGGCAAGGCGCGCATATCCACTACTAAATTATGATAGCCAAAAGAAGCTCCTCTTTCTGTCAGACAAACATTGCTATTACCACTTTCCTTTACCTTGGTTACAGCATATTGCATGTCTTCAGGCGCCATATACTGTCCGCGTTTTACTTTCACACATCTTCCGGATTCTGCAGCAGCAACCAATAAATCGGTTTGCCTGCATAAAAAAGCTGGTATTTGCAATACATCAACCACCTCAGCTACTCTTTTAACCTGAGCAGTTTCATGTATGTCTGTTACCAATGGTAAACCATATTTTGATTTCACATCAGCTAACATTTGAATTCCTTTTTCAAGCCCAGGCCCTCTATAAGAATTTAA
>JBEPWY010000335.1:0-4159 GCA_041642185.1 Marivirga sp. | reverse complement strand
AGTTATATACACATGAAATCCCTTTTCATTTTTTGGGGCATAATATTTCTATGTCTTAATTTTGGATACTCCCAAAATACCAATCAGCATTTTGAATCCATTGATTCCGTCAATCATGGATCTTTTAACCCGAATGAAGCACATTCATTTAAAGAATGGTTTCAAAAAGGCCATACAAGCGGATTAATAAGAGCAAATATGATGCATACATTTCGCCCGAAAGGTGAAACTTACCATGGAGCTTTAGCATTGGGTGGGCGTTTATATTATCACACTTCCTATTGGAAAGGTTTACAATTAGGAGTAGGTGGTATATTCACCTACAATATTGTATCAACTAACTTGGATGCCAAAGATTATAAGTATGACCCTAAATGGGAGCAACAATTATTTGATTTACGAGATCCTGAGAATAAACACGATTTGGACAGGCTGGAAGAACTATTCATCAAATACAGACATAAAGACTCTTATATTAAATTAGGTAAAATGTTAGTTGAAACACCTTTTGTAAATCCACAGGATTCGCGCATGAAACCTTCTGCCTTTCAAGGAGTGTGGGTCGATTGGAATGAAGGGCATCGGTTTGAAATAAATGGAGGGGTTTTCAATAAAGTTTCACCTAGATCCACCACTGAATGGGTTGGTATTTCTGAAAGCATTGGCCTCTACGAAAGATATCAAATGGAAGATACTACTTCTTTAATACACGAAAATTTTAATCTTTGGATATTAGGAGGACATTATAAAATTAATCCAAATATGAATTATCACAATTGGCAATATTATATTAGCCAATTCAGCTATGTCAACTTCAATCAGCTAGAATGGCGAAAATCACCCATCCAAATTGGTTTTCAATATGTTTTTCAGAAAGGCCTTGATAAACACCAAATACCCTCAAAACCGGCAACTAAGCAACAAACCAGTATAATATCAGGTCAATTAAAATGGATAACCCCAAAATGGCAAATCTCATATAATATTACGCAAGGTTTATCCGATACGCCTTTTATTTTCCCTAAGGAATGGGGGAATGAACCATTTTACACCTATATAAGCAGACATAGAATTGAATCATTAAGTGGAGTAAATAGCCATGCTATAAAACTCGACTTACAGCCTTTCAAAAATTGGGAAAATCTTAATTTAGGTATTTATGGAGCCAGAACGGCATATGAAGAGACAGATGCCTTAAAAAACACTGTAGTTGGTAGTTATTTTAACCAACTAAGCGTAGATATTGAAGCCCGTTTTAATAATAATTGGAAAAACCTTAGTTTTAGATTTTTAAATACGGTGCTTTTTGGCAATGAAGAAGTCATGAATCCATTTTTAAAGGAAGAAATTTTTCATTCACAACTTATACTGAATTATAAATTTTAGGAATATAAAAAAACATTTTACCAGCTTTTAAAAGCTCTAAACCTTTTAGTTTATTATTAGGAATAAACCTTTAGAGAATAGTATCATTAATTTGCAACTTATATTATTCAAATATTGAAGCTCCTAATTTAAATGACCTACTGAGATAACGTTTAAGATTATTTTTACATATACTTTAATATGTATATTATATAATTCATAATATATGACAGAACTCAAAAATAATTGGCGCCAATTCAGTCTTTTAGTTATAGTTAATGCTTTTGTTGGGGCTATGATAGGCCTTGAAAGAACCATACTTCCTGAGTTGGCAGAAAGTGAATTCGGAATTAAGGCAAACACCGCTATATTTTCATTTATTATCGTTTTCGGAATAACTAAAGCCCTGACCAATTATTTCGCAGGGGCCTTTGCCAATAAAATCGGAAGAAGAAACCTTTTGATTATTGGTTGGCTATTTGCATTGCCTTTTCCTTTTATACTTATATATGCCAACGACTGGAACTGGATAATTTTTGCCAATGTGTTGTTAGGGATCAACCAAGGCTTGGCCTGGAGCAGCACTGTAGTGATGAAAATAGACCTGGCCGGTCAAAAAAACCGCGGGTTAGCCATGGGCTTAAATGAATCGGCCGGTTATTTGGCTGTGGGGCTGGTAGCCTATTTCACCGCTGAAATTGCCGGAGATTATGGAGTTCGGCCCTACCCTTTTTATATGGGAATAGCTTTTGCCATAATTGGTTTACTTCTTAGTATAGTGTTTGTAAAAGACACCCATCATCATGTAGTAAAAGAGGCTAAGTCCAGGAATAATGAAGCCTTGGTTAAAAATAGCAGCGTTTTTTGGAATACGACCTGGAAAGATAAAAACCTGGGATCTATTACTCAGGCAGGCTTAATAAACAACCTGAACGACGGTATGATGTGGGGCTTGTTGCCCGTATTTTTATTAGGCAAAGGCTTTGAATTAGCAGATGTAGGAAAAATTGTAGGTATTTACCCTATAGTTTGGGGCTTAGGACAGCTATTTACAGGAAAACTTTCAGATATTTTACCCAAAAAACCTATGTTATATTCAGGTATGTTCCTACAGGGATTAAGCATTTTAAGCTTTCTATATGTTGAAACTTTTTGGGCTTTTGCAGGTCTATCTTTCCTTTTAGGTTTAGGAACAGCTATTGTTTACCCTACCTTTATGGCAGCTATAGCCGATTATTCCAATCCCATGCAAAGAGCTAATGCCATAGGGGTTTTTAGACTTTGGCGGGATATGGGCTATGCTATTGGAGCCCTGCTTACTGGTATTTTAGTTGATTATTTTAGTGAAGATATCTCATTACTCACCATAAGTTTACTAACACTCACTTCAGGTTTTATCATTATGATCAGGATGAAAAATAAAAGTCATGCTATTATGTAGAAAAGCAATGGCTAATTTATCATAAATGTCAAATAATATGATAAAAGTCATTCATTGGTAACTTTTGTTACATCCTAATAATTGTAGCTACACTAAATTGCATCTTATTATAAAATTAAATAAGTAGAAACTATATTCTATATAGAATTTTTAACTCAATAATTAATTATGAATCAGTTAATAGAATGGATAAGCCAGCCGTGGCCCTGGTATGTAGCAGGCCCAATAATTGCCTTGGTAATGTTTTCAATGTTGTTCTTCGGGAAATCCTTTGGTCTTTCTACCAATTTAAGAACAATGTGCTCAATATTAGGCGCAGGAAAATCATGCGACTTTTTTGCTTTTAGCTGGAAGGACCAAGCTTGGAATCTGGTATTTGCAGGTGGATTGGTTTTAGGAGGATTAATTGCTTATCTCTATTTAGGAAACGATAGAGCAGCACATATTTCTGCCACAACTATTGCAGAATTACAATCTTATGGCATTTCCAATCCCGGTCAAACAGTAGTACCCACAGAAATATTTAACTGGGAGTCCTTATTAACTTTAAAAGGAATTATTTTTATAGTGGTAGGTGGTTTTTTAGTAGGTTTTGGCACACGCTATGCTGGCGGTTGTACCTCAGGCCATGCTATTTCAGGTCTTAGCGATTTACAGCCAGCCTCTTTGTTAGCGGTGGTCGGATTTTTTATAGGTGGGCTTTCAATTACTTATTTTGTTTTACCCTACCTACTGCAACTTTAATCAGAAATTAGAAAAAAATAAAAAATATGAAGTTTTTAAGATATTTATTTATCGGTGCAATTTTCGGAATAACATTAGCAAAAGCAGAGGTTATTTCGTGGTTTAGAATCTATGAGATGTTTAGATTTCAGTCCTTTCATATGTACGGCGTAATCGGATCTGCCGTACTTATAGGAATAATAGTGATTCAACTTATTAAAAGGAAAAACATAAAATCCATAGATGGAGAGCCTATTGATATAAGTCCGAAAAAGTTTAGCTGGCCACGCTATTTAATAGGTGGTACAATTTTCGGCCTCGGTTGGGCCTTAACTGGAGCTTGCCCAGGACCAATGTTCATTCTTTTAGGCAATGGTGTAGGCGTGATTTTGGTAGTAATTGCTTCCGCAATGTTGGGTACTTTTGTTTATGGGAAATTAAGGGATAAACTTCCTCATTAGGGCTGGACATAAAGCAGACTATGCAGACTATATAGTAAAAATGGATATTAAACCATTTTAAGCAATGTTTATTCAGATATAGTTTTACAGCAGATACGAGTTTTTTAAAATTAATGTTAATATTACTTGCACTAGAAAATCCATTTAAATTTTCTAGTGCTTTATCCCC
>JBEPWY010000334.1:0-4174 GCA_041642185.1 Marivirga sp. | reverse complement strand
AAAATGCCCTTTCCGCACTGTATTTTTAAGTAGATTTTGTTATCAGTAATTATCTCTCCAATATTTCCGATTTTATCATGATCGGCAACAATGGAAGAATGTATTTTATATTTCTTGCCAGCTAATTCTGTCCAGGCCGTAGGGAAAGGGTTGAGCCCTCGGATAAAATTGAACAGCTCTTCCGCACTTTTAGACCAATCAATTTCAGTATTTTCTTTAAATAGTTTAGGGGCGTGCTTTAATTCAATGCTTTCATCTTGAGGAAGAAGCGTATAATCTCCTTTTTCAATCGTTTTTACTGTTTTAAGCACTAATTCAGCTCCTTTTACCATGAGCCTTTCATAAACAGAGCCTGTAGTATCTTTCTGATGAATAGGTTCTTTTTCCTGTAAAATGATGCTTCCAGTATCAATTTCATGCTGCAGAAAAAAGGTGGTTACACCAGTTTCCCTTTCGCCATTCATAACTGCTCGATGTATGGGAGCAGCGCCTCTGTACTGGGGAAGGAGGGAAGCATGCAAGTTAAAGGTGCCTATTTCCGGCATGTCCCAAACTACTTCGGGAAGCATTCGGAAAGCCACTACAATTTGCAAATTGGCATTATATGATTTTAATGTTTGATGAAATTCAGGATCTTTTAGGTTGGTAGGTTGTAATACGGGTAAACCTGCTTCAATCGCATATTCCTTAACCGGAGAAATTGATAATTTTTGTCCTCTTCCCTTTGGTTTATCAGGTGCTGTAATAACGGCAGCAACGTCATATCCATTATCAACTAATATTTTAAGAGAAGGTACCGCGAAATCCGGGGTACCCATATAAATTATTCTTAATTGGTTCATGCTGTAAAGTTAAGCTTATTGGTTTTAAAACTTCAAAGGGATGATGGAAAAAATCTGGTTAGAAAGGAATGGTTTTTTTGTGAAAAAATGTTGCAATAGCTGTTTAGATTAAAAATGATGCTTTACAAATTGAATTTTTAATTGCTTTTAAACTAATTTGATTTAGTCGGTAACAAATGAAAATAAAATAAACTCCATAAAAAAGATAGGGCTTTCTTAAAGGATCAATTAAATTGTTGACTTATTTAACAGAAAATGAGCGAAATTGAACTTGGGATATTGTCAGGACTTGTAATTATTGCGTTAGTTATATTAATAATAGTGATAGCCAAGACCATATTTGGTGGCTTTTATGACATCTCAAGAGGTATATATGGTTACTACTACACCAATTACAGGCCCTTAAAGGAAGAGCAAAGGCTTATTCTCAATAAATACCAATCCTATTATAGGCAACTAAATCAGCAGCAAAAGCTGAAATTTGAGCGTAGGATGAAAATGTTTATGTTCAATAAAAAATTTATTCCACGACAAATGCCTGAGGTTACAGAGGAGATGAAAGTGTTAATAGCTTCTTCAGCTGTGCAACTAACCTATGGGATTGATTTTTCATTTTTCAGACATTTTAGGAAAATATTAGTGTATCCGGACAGCTATTACTCCGAAATTAACAAGAAATATCATAATGGAGAGGTTAACCCAAAACTAAAGTTAATTATCCTTATCTGGAAACATTTTGTTACAGGTTATATTGATCCAACAGACGGACGTAATTTAGGTTTACATGAAATGGCCCATGCCATTAAGCTCGAAAACCGGGTACATCCTTTCATGGGAAGAAGAGCCTGGGGCAATTGGTATCACCTGGCGGAGCAACATATGGCACTACATGATCGCGGAAAATTATTTCGTGACTATGCATTTACCAACTACCATGAATTTTTTGCGGTAGCAGTTGAAAATTTCTTTGAAAGGCCTAAAGAATTCAAACAGATTAAGCCTGAACTTTATGAGAGCATGGTGTATCTGCTTAAGCAAGATCCTACGCAATTGGGAAAGATTAAAATGTGAAATTATGATTGCATTTTTTAAATTAGATTTAATTATATAGTACCAAAGCAGATATAATTTAATTTGATAAAATAAAGTGTGATATCTTAATGGCTTATAATCAGGCTATAGGCAAAAAAGAGAAAAATATTTATAAGATTAAATGAGAAAACTGTTGTTTAGAAAAACTAAAATATCTTTCTTTGCACTCGCATTCAGGGAAAGCCTGAAACAAATTATTTTTAATTGGTCCATTAGCTCAGCTGGATAGAGCAACTGCCTTCTAAGCAGTAGGTCTCAGGTTCGAATCCTGAATGGATCACTCCAAGTGTTCAAATGAACACATAAAGCCTTTAATCTTACGATTTAAGGCTTTTTTTATGTCCTTTTATTCAAGTTTAGGTATGCAATAGCGCTTCCTCACGGATTAGAGCAGATACCAAGGTTCTAATCCTGAAATTTTCTTACCCGAAATCCATTTGTTTTACTGCTTTTTGTTTATTTTTAGTATGGCATAGAAACATTCCTCGTCTTTTTATGAAAATTCACCTACCCTGTCTATTATATATCTTTTCACCTTCAATAAAAAATCAGTTTAAACGTATTTTATTGTTAAATTATTTGATTTTTTATTTAATGCATTACATCTTTTAAGGTACCTTTTTATAATTTATATCAATAAATTGTATTAATTTATTGTTTTACATCTTTATTTTAGGTCTTTCATCAAGCTTCTTAGTTAAGTAAAAACCCCATTTAAATTACATTAAACTGATCTATTCTGTTTTTTTTATTAATAAGGTACTCTTGTACCTTATTTTTAATTGATAAACTATTTATCATTTTTTTTTAGTGCTAGTTTGTCTTCGAATATTTCAACTAATTAAATATGTACAGATTTTCCCTACTCCTTCTTTTGTCCTTATTTTCTTTTAATTCTTTTTCACAAGAGACTATTACAGCACCTGCCATTTGGCTCAAAGTAAATAAAGACAGCATCAAAGCTGAAGTTTGGAATGATATCAGTGGAAATGATAATGATGCTATACTTCCAAAACAATCGAACGACAGCCTGTTTTCTATAAATTTCAATCCAGCTAGAAAATTTAACAGCTTAACTGAATTTGGGAGTATTGCATATAATCCAGACGGGGTCTCTAATATCACTATTTTAGCAGTGTACAAGCCATCAGATACAACGGAGATAGGTATATTAGCTTCCAAAAATACACTTAAAAGGGAATTTTCTTTTTCAAACAAAAATGTTTTAGGGCCTGATAGTATAACTCATCATTTTTCGGAGGGAAGCACATTTCCGGAATTAACTTCCATCACGCAAGTTTGGGAGGATTCAAAAGAAGTGAGTGAAAATGGATCTTTAATGTTTTTAGGAGCAAAGAATGCTGAAGGTCAAATACCTTTCAAAGGACTTATCAGTGAGGTGCTGTTCTTTGATGAAGCACTGTCCTTTGTCGACCGGCTAAAATGGGAGACTTACCTGGCCATTAAATATGGGCTTACTTTACAAGAAAAAAACTATCTAAGCTCATCTGAAATGGTACTTTGGAATGCCGAAGATCTTACAGACTATTCCAATAGGATCACAGGCATTGGAAAAGATGATTTTTTGAATTAAATCAAAGCCGCAGTGTCAATGCCTTAGATAGTCTTGAACTTATTCAGTGGGCTATAGGCAATGCCTTTGAACAAACAAACCAAGTTACAATACCCTCAAATAATTTTTATTTATTCGGAGATAATGGTTCTGATTTAAATACAATTAAAGGTAAAGGAGCAGATAGTATTTTAACAATTCTGAATAGAAAATGGGTCTCTGTTATAAATGGTAATAAGGCTCCCCAAATAGAAACCTCATTGGTTTTAGATTATAAACAATTACCAAATGATTCATTAGGATATTGGTTGGTTGTTGATCGTTCCGCTCAAAACGATTTCTCCATTGACAGAATGGAGTATATCGAACCCGATAGCATAAGCCCGGATAGCCTTGCATTTTATTCTAATTTATACTGGGATAATGATTTGTCAGGCAAGGATAATTTTTCATTTGCTAAAATTCAGGAATTATTTGCTTCAGTTAGAGTAGTGGAGTTACCTACTTGTACTAATTACCAGCAGGGGCAGGTAAATATCCAGGTAATTAAAGGTGTTGGTCCTTACCAATATGAATGGTTAAAACAGGATGGAACAATGGATCCTAAAATGGGATCATTTGAAAATGAGATTGAATTAGAGAATCTATCAGCGGGTACATATGAATT
>JBEPWY010000333.1:0-4175 GCA_041642185.1 Marivirga sp. | reverse complement strand
GTTAAAGACGAGGCACAAAAAATTCTGGATAATTTAAAAAATGTCATCCTCATTTCTCCATTAGACTACCCGGCATTTGTAGAATTAATGACAAAGTCATATTTAATAATTTCAGATTCAGGGGGTGTCCAGGAAGAAGCCCCATCCCTCAATGTGCCGGTTTTAGTCACCAGAACTAATACAGAACGAATCGAAGCTGTTGAAGCAGGTGCAGTACGACTGGTGGGTACTAATAAAGATGAAATAGTTCAAAACGTGGTTGATCTATTAGAAAATCCTGAAACTTATAACAAAATGAGTGCCTCCGTTAACCCTTATGGAGACGGAAATGCAGCAAAAAAAATTGTTCAAATATTACAAAGATATGAGTAAGAAAATCCATTTCGTTTTTGCCCCGGTGTTTCTTTTTTGGCCTGTGGAGATACTGAAAAGCATCAATATTTTACGCCAGGAAAAAGTTGTTGGAGGAGGTTTTATTGGAGGACCCAGGAAATACCATGAAATTTTAAAACAGGAATTAGGGGATTTAGGGGACAAAGTAATATATACCCATGATCTTGAGAAAGAATGGATTTCTCAAGATTTTAGGGAAAAAGATCTCGAATTTTTTATTGATCTTTTAGGGAATGATACTATCAACCGTATTATAATTTCCGATCGTCATATTGGAAGTGGATTTCTGGCAGGAGGAGGTGTTGCTGATTCTGAGTTTGGCAGAGTAATGAAATCCAACAAAAAAGCACATTTAAATTATGTTGTTGGTATGCTCAATTATTTATATGATTACTTCAAAACTAACAAACCAGATTTACTCTACAGCTATGCTGTGGCTGGTTCTTTCACCTATGCCATTTCTGAATTATGTAAGGTCCTTGATATACCATTTGTTAAACTTACCCATACTCGCATTGAAGACCGAATAATTCTTGATACCAGTGCTACAGATGAAATGGAAATAGTAGGAGCACGATTTAATGATGAGAATAGAAAATTTTCTGAAAAGTCGTTAAATTTTGGCAGACAATATTTAAATAAATTCCGTGAGAAACAGGATCAGCCAGATTACCAAATTCTCCAAAATAATATTTATTTGGCTAAAACAAGGTTAAAGTATAGTCTCAAATTACGCGCAAAATATATTAAAGGTAGCCTTAATAGATCCAATGAATTTTTTCATACATCATATTTGGGAAATGTTAAATATGAACGGAATGTGGTAAAACAAATCAAGAAGTTCTGGAAAACCAAACCTTTTTACAATTCAAGTGATCTTATAGATAAGGAATTTTTATATTATCCTATGCACGTTGACCCGGAAGCTTCCACTATGGTTATTAGTCCTTATCAAACCAATCAATTTGCAGTTCTGGAAGCCATTGCCAAATCAAAACCAATCAATCAGATAATTTTGGTAAAGGAGCATTTGACGATGATAGGAAGAAGACCAGAAGGTTTTTATGAGAAAATTAATTCTCTTCCGGGTGTTTATCTGGTAGACCCAACAGAATCCTCGTTTAAATTTATTAAAGAGGCTAAGGCAGTACTCACCTTGACCGGTACCGCTGGTCTTGAAGCTATTTTCTTAAAAAAGCCAGCAATTTTTCTGGGTAACTTTATTTATAAGTTTATAAATGAGGGGTTTGTTTTAACAAATGACCTATCAAATCTTCCGGGAATTTTGGGGAATTTGCAAGAAATAAAATCTGCAGATGATGAAACCCTTATTAGGCTACTTGCTTCAATAGACGAAGTTTCATTTTCTTTCAATGGTGGGTTGATTTGGTCGGGAGTCAGTAAAAAAGTTGTAGAGGAAAACCCGGAAGCCGTTCAACAATTTGCTAAGCGATTAAATACGTTTATTTGATTATGCTAAAAAGGGTACTATTTATTGAAAGCGGAGTTTATGGAGGGGGATCTTTTATTAGCCTAAAGAAGCATTTAAAAACTTTAGAACGTGATAAAATTCAGCCGATAGTTATTTTTTTTAACGATACTTCACTAAGTGAACAATTAACGCAGGAAGGAGTTTTGGTATTCGTAGTAAAAGATACAGTTTTCTCCAAAGACAGTAAAAAGCTTTGGCAATTAGGAAATGCTCTTTTTATGAAAGGCTATATTAAGTATTTTTCAATTTCATTTTTAAAATTCATTCACCGAAAGTCTATTAGAGAAATAACCAATATTTGCAGGAGATATGAAGTAGATTATATACACTTGAATACTGAATTATTTAGGGATCGAGTTGGGTTATTGGTAGGAGCAAATTTAAAGATTCCGGTTATTTCACATTTAAGAAGTAAATATGAATTGGGTAGCATTAAATTCAATAAGGAATATATTAATTTTGCTAATAGCCTTGTTAAAAAGTTTATTGCTGTGTCCCAGGACACCGCAAAATTCTGGATTGATGAAGTTGGTATTCTAGAAGACAAGTGTATGGTGCTTTATGATTATTATGAATTCGATGAACCAGGTAGGCTCGATATATTCCCCAAGGAAAATACATTTAATTTAGTTTGTATCGCTAATCTAATACCGGTAAAAGCCCATCATTTTTTGATTGAAAGTATAGCGCCATTGCTGAAAAAACATGGCGCAGTTCTTTATCTAGTAGGTAGAGGCGAAGAAAGATATGTGGCGAAGTTGAAGAAATTCATCAGTGATAAGGGAATTGAAAAAAATGTAAAATTTCTCGGGTTTCGAAATGATGTAGTGGATATTCTTGCAGCAGCAGATATTGTTCTCCTATTCTCTAAAAGAGAAGGTTTGCCTAATGTGATTCTAGAATCAATGGGCCTGGGTAAAATCACAGTAGCCACGGCCGTTGGTGGTATTCCTGAAGTAATAATTAATGGTGAAAATGGTTTTTTAATAGAGTACGGAAATTCGAAGCAAGTAAGAACAATTATCGAAAATATTTTTCAAGGAAAGGAAGATTTATTAAAAATAGGTGAAAATGCTAAGAGTACTGTTCAAAGTAAGTTTACTCAAAAACATTATACAACTTTAGTTTCTCATTTATATGAATAAATTAGTAAGCATAATTCTTCCAACTTATAATGGAGAAAAATATTTAAGACAGTCAATTGAAAGTTGCCTGAAACAGACATACAACAATATTGAATTAATTGTTGTGAATGACTGCTCCTCCGATGATAGTGAGAACATTATCCAGTCCTATAATGATAATAGGATTAGATATATTAAAAATTCGTCAAACTTAAAACTACCCCGGTCTCTTAATGTGGGTTTTAGTGAAGCAAAAGGAGACTATTTAACCTGGACTTCCGACGATAATTTTTACGATTTTACAGCTATTCAAAAAATGGTGAATGCACTCGAATCACTGAAAGTAGATTTAGTTTGTGCCCCCTATTATACAATTGATAATACCGGAAAAATCACGGGCGAACGTTTAGTGGGTATACAAGAAAATATTTTAATAGATAATGTAGTTAAAGCTTGTTTTCTATATAAAAAAGAGGTTCATCAAAAATTAAATGGCTATAACCCTAATCTTTTTTTAGTAGAAGATTATGATTTTTGGATTAGAGCAGCTTTTGAAAACTTCCAATTTTATCAACTTAAAGAAAAACTTTATTATTACCGATTTCATGAAAATTCCTTGACGGATAGTAGAAGAGATGAGATAGCTGTTGCTCTTTACAAACTGTTAAGCGGTTATTTAGAAATTTTTCAAAAGGCTGGCAAATCGAAATATCTTGGCGCTGACCTTTACTTAAGAATAGCAAAATTAGCAGTTTTTAATAAAGATTTGAAAAATGCGACTATATATCTGAGAAAAGCAATCAGAATTAATCCTCTGTTAGTTTTTTCAAGTCTCTATGTAAAGCTTTTTATCAAAATTAAACTAAATTAAAAAATGATAGTTTTTTTTCTTCCTAATCTTCAAATAGGTGGTGCCGAAAGGGTAATGGTAAATTTATTGCTTTCTTATCATGAAAGATATCCATTGTCAAAAATCATCTTGTTGCTAGGAGAAAAGAAAGGGGATTTCCTGGATGAGATCCCTGATGCTGTCTCTATACATTCCCTGGATAGAAAAAGGGGCATAACAGCAATACTGCCCTTTATTAAGTTTTGTAATAAAGTTAAACATGAAATAGTTATATATACTTTAGGAGCTTCAATCGCGAGTTATTTTGCAAAACCCT
>JBEPWY010000332.1:0-4182 GCA_041642185.1 Marivirga sp. | reverse complement strand
AATCCGTCCCAGATTAAAAGCATGAATAAAAAGCAAGCCTACCGGAATGAACCATAACATTTTCTTTGAAATTCGTCCGTAAGCTATTAGAAACGAGACAAAGATTATCATTACATTTAAACCATTACAACCTTCATAAACGGAAAGTATAGGATGATCGCCCCTGAAAATATAAATGCTTTTTAAATCCTCTTTTGGCCCTGTGCTGATGTCTTCGTTATACCATGACAATATCTCTGCCGTTTGCTCAGTCACCCATTTAGTCATGGGGTCAGCATCTCCTTTATAAGCTTCCAAATAGAAACCATATAAAACATTAAGAATTAAGTAAAGGCCAATGAATTTGGCTAAAAATAAAATGGAAGGCTTAAAATCCTGATATAAACTCACTAACGAACTGTTTTAGCAGGTACTCCTATAGCCACCTGATTGGCTTGTAAATTTCTGGTTAATACTGCACCGGCACCTAAAATGGAAGACTTTTCCAAAACCAATCCATTTAAAATACTTGCGCCACTACCTACAAAAGCTTCTTCTTCTAAAATTACATTTCCTGCAAGATTAGCCCCTGGCATTACAGAGCTGAAATCATTTAACTGGCAGTCGTGCCCAATGGTAGCATTAAGATTAACCACCACAAATTTATCTATTTTAATATTAGTAGTCAAATTGGCACCTGCACAAATTATACTTCCTTTCCCAACATTTATTATATCATTTAAGATGGCATGAGGAGAAATTAATGAAGCAAAACGAACATTTGGATTGGTGATTTTATTGACCAATTCTTTTCTCATAGAGCCACTACCAACTGCTATGGCAACTGATATATGCGAATCCCAGAGGTTCAGTTTATCAATATTACCCAAATAGTTTTTGCCAAACTCTATTGATTTATCTTCATCATCAAAATAACCAAGGAAGTTATAAGAATTATGTTTCTTGATTAATTGCTGAATAATCAAATTGACCTCTCGGCCAAAGCCACCAGCACCTAAAATCGCTATATCTGTCATCGCTTTGCGCTTTTAATTATTTTAGCAGGATTACCTACGGCTATTGAATAATCAGGTATATCTTCTGTAACAACCGCACCGGCACCAATTACACACCATTTCCCAATATTAACCAAGGGAATAGCAGTTGCACCGGCTCCAAAAAGAGTACCCTCCCCTATTTTAACGCCTCCGCATACTGATGAGTTGGGTGCAACATGAGCGAAATCTCCTATTTCACAGTCGTGATCTACACTGGCAGAGGTATTAATGATAACATGCTTACCTATATGTGTGTCGGCATTAACGATTACACCCGGCATGATCACTGACCCTTCTTCTATAAGCACTTTAGACCCTATTACAGAATTTTGATGAATAGCTACAGCAAATCTGGCTTTTAAGTTTTCAACCACCTTTTTACGTGTCTTATTATCTCCTATAGAAACAATGCAATGTGCCGTGGGGTCATTAAAAGTGTTGGTTTTACCTAAAACCGGAATACCCATTAGTTCTTCTTTAGACTCATCCTCATCATAAAGTCCTTTTACGGTCACTCCTTCCGATAGAAGGATATCAACTATTACTTTGGCATGTCCGCTCGCTCCGAATAGATACATTATTTAGATTTTAGATATTAAACACTAGATTTTAGATGATAGACTCAAAAGGCCTAACTTTTAATTAATCAATTACATTTATAACTTCTACTCTTCTTTCTTTGACGCTTCCACAACTACTTTCCTTCTGTATATCCTATTATGCAAATAAGCCAATAAATCGATCAATAGAAAGAATAATTATCTAGTTTATAGATTATCAATGTTTAAGGATTAAAATTTACCGTCCAAAATATTTTGTTGCACTAATTCTTTAATAATCAATTCAGTCATTTCACTTTTAAACTTAAACTCATCCCTAATATCCATTACATAAGCTTTTACCTTCATTTTGTAGAAAGTATGGTTGTTATTCACCTCATTAATAAACAAAATCACAATTGGTTTTTCTAAATAAATGTATTTAGAGACTGTAGCCGCCTGAGTAGCTATTTTTCTTACAGCTATAGCATCTATTGTTATGGGTAAAAATATTTCAGCAACCACCTGGCAATTAGGCTCTCCGCTGTTGGAATTGGACAATGAACTGTTCATCATCACAGCATTAGGAACCGCTACCAGGGAGTCATCAGGAGTGACAATCCTGGTGGAGCGCAAACCTATTTCCACCACCTCACCATAATATTTATCAATTTCGATTTTGTCTCCTGATACAAAAGGCCTGTCCAGAAGGATTACAATACCCCCGAATATGTTCTTAAGTATATCCTGTGATGCAAAACCAACCGCAACACCAATGGAAGCTGAAAAGGCCAACATAGTGGAAGCTGTAGGCTGAAAAATCACCATAATGATTAAAGTGAGAATAATTACCCATCCTATTATTTTAACAATGGGAATAGAGCCTTTAAAAGCAATCCTGTATGTAGTACTTCGTTCTGCCAGTGCATTGAGCAAGAAGGTTATTACACGGATGATAAAATATCCTATCAATAACAGCACTATAGAATAAAAAATATTATTTCCTGTTAATATCTTTTTAAAATCACTTTCTTCACTTTCCGTTGCTTCTTCTTCAAGCTTTTCATTTAATTCCGTTATAAGAGAGTCAGTTTTCTGTGTTAAAGTGTCCCTGGAAGAGCGGATTAAAGGGGTAGTGTCTTTGGCTAATGGTTCTGTTGCTTGTTGGGTATCTTTAATGACTTTCTTTGCAGGAGGAGAACTTTTAACAGGCTGTGTTATATGTATTGGTGAAATCTTAACGGCCGGTATTTCTTTAATTTCCGCTGTTAATTCCTCATCTTTTGTGGTATCATTATTATTCTCGATTTCCTGAATAGTATCAGGAATTGAAACAATAGTGTCAGTGGAAATTATGGCTGTATCCTGAGCTGAAGCTAAGTTCAACTGTGCAGATATTAGGCATAACGTAAAAATAGATTTAAGAATTATCTTCATTCTGTTGTATGTATTTTAGCCTATGATCATGTTTTTAGATCTTAGTAATTGTACTGCATTTCTATAGACAATGGGGTTAACCATATAAATATCGTTTTCAACAAATAATATCCCATCTTCTTTCATTTCCAACACCAAAAATCTGATTTTTTGTATATCAATTGCCAATACATTAGCTATTTGATTTTCAAAAAGTCCATCGTGCATAATTAAAGCCTGCAAAACAAAAACTCTGTCGTTTTGCAAAGATGATAAAAAGCTTAAATCTGGCTTTTTAAAATTTTTGATCACAATACTTTGCCCGCTTACATTTTGGGTTGATAAAAGCCAATACATTAGAGCCATACTAATATTACTCTTAGCAAATGCATTTAATTCTTTAAAAAATCGCTCCTTTAGGTATATTTGCTTTTCTTTTTCATTGAGGCGTCTGTATTTTTTATCCTGAAAGTCTTTTTCTGAAGTTTCAAATTCTATCTTAAACCCACTAATTCTGTTTCTTTTAATAATTAACTGGCTGATATTTTCAGCACTCATGGGCATCAAAGGTATATGGTAGCTAAAGAAAGCACTCATTTTGAGGGACTTCTCAAGATAATTAAAAGTATAAACCGATATTGAGGTAATCCAAAAGATATTTTTTTGTGTGGCTGTAATAATTTCAATTAGGGCTATAAGAGCTGATTGACCATGCACTATTCTTAGAAAAATATTCTGAACATCTTCTAGAATGATCACTTTATTATTGCCCTTATTAAGATGGGCTATTATTGACTGGTTATCAGTAAATTTTTCGTCCCCTAATAATTGTGAAATGGTTAGGTGAAAATTTTCGGTATCATGATTATTTCCACTAAATGAATGCCTTAACGGAGTATGCTTAAATTTAATGGTTTTAATACTATAATTTATAAGGGAGGTCATTCCACTCCATTTTTCTCCTGTTATAATAACAGAGGCATATTTTCCTTTTTCCCAGGCATCGTAGGCCTTGGTTAATATATTTAACTCTGATTTTCTCCCCTCGAATAATACAACATCATTTAGGGGCTCAATGGCATAAAGTCTTTTATAAATTACAGGCAACTCATCAATTATGCTATTGGAATCATTTAAGAAATCAGATACATCCCTATTAGGTTCAAAGGAAATTGTTGCCGAAAGAAAGT
>JBEPWY010000331.1:0-4187 GCA_041642185.1 Marivirga sp. | reverse complement strand
ATAATAGCTAACCTGCAAAATGCTAAAATATTGGCTGGAAGTGCTGTTTTGGTTTTAATTTTCATCATACTTATGGTAGGCCCCTTCTATAGCGGGCCTATTCAAAGAATGAGATCCACTTTTGAATTTAAAGGTGATGCCTCCATGGCAGTTAGAGATGCAAAAAGAATCCGGCTACAGGAATATGTAAAAACACACCCAATAGGCGGAGGCTTAAATACTGCTGGGAATTCGGGAAAAATAGTTTCAAGAGGTCATCCTTTAGCTGGAAATTATGATCCTGACAGTGGTTATTTGCGTACAGCATTAGAGATGGGCTGGATAGGCCTCATAATAGCCATGAGTCTCAACACAGCAATTGTAATAAAGGGAATAAAAAATTATTTCAACCTAAGAGATCCTTTACTTAGAACTTATTCTATTGTATATATTGTACCTTTTCTCGGACTTTCTGTTGCTCATTATGCTCAGGATGCACTGTTTCAAAAACCTATCAATATTTTAGTAATCGCAACTTATGCTCTTATGATTAAATTAAAAGACATAGATGAAATCAAAGAAGTTTAATACCAGTTTTGTATAAACAACAGCCTAAGGAAACATACATAATTAAACATAATAAATTCTTGATAAATTATTATTTTATTTACCTCTGTTGTATTTCAAAAAATATGATTAATTTTAACTGAACCTTTTTTAAAATGAACCCAATGAAATTATTGCTGATTATTTTCTACCTGTGTGCACCCTTAGGTGTCTTTGCCCAAAACGTTGATTACAATAAAATTATTCTTCCAGGAAATACCTCCAATGTAGAATTTTCTGAAAAGTTGGTACAATTAGCATGGAACAACCACCCATCCAACGATAATGTAAAAGAGGATGTAGAAATTGCAAGACTTGACTACAGGCTAACAAAAAGAAACTGGCTAGATAATTTCCGTATGTCTGGTAACCTTAATGAATTTAATATAGATCCTTCGAGAGATATTCGTAACAGGTCGCAATTTCTACCCCGCTACAACTTCAGTATATCTTTTGCTTTAGGAGAATTAATTAATGATCCTTTACTACATAAACAACTTAAAACAAGGGTTGAAATAAGTGAAAACAATGTAAATGTAGCTAAATTAGCTGTAAGAAGAGATGTATTACAAGCCTACAACGATTATTTAATGATGGAGGAAATTTATAAACTCCAACGACTAGCAATGGACAATGCTGAAACCAACCATGCAATTATTGAAGAAAGTTTTGAGCAAGGTGAAGAAACCTACGAGAGATACAATAATAGTTCTAGTAATTTAAACCAGCGCAGGATTACCATTTTACAAGCTGAAAGAGATTTTAAAAATTCTAAGCTGATATTGGAGGAGATGATTGGGGTACCATTGGAATATGTTAATTAGAAGTAATTAAACATCCATTTACTGCACCTTTTAAACTTTATCTTTTTGGATATCCATAGAAGCAACATTATCATATTTGCATTAGCTAAACTGGACGGCAGTTATTCTTCCACTACTGTATCATTGGCCAAAGAATTTAGCAAAAATAACAAGGTTTTATATGTTAACCCGCCTCTTACTTGGAAAGATGCAATCTTCAATTCCAACTTTAAAAGTTTTAAAGATAAGTTAAAAAAAAGCTTCTCAGGAAGTAAAACGGGGTCCATAAATGATAATTTAACTGCCGTTTACTTGCCTCCTGTTATCCCGATCAATTTCCTGGGGAAAGGCAGAATATATAATTTACTGAAAACAATTAATGAAAAAATAATTTTTCAATCGTTGTTACGAATAATTAAATTATATGGCTTCCAAAACTATATCTACATCAATTCTTTCAATCCATTTTTTGACCATAACAAATACCTTAAACCTGATTTGTCGCTTTATTATACAGTAGACAATATAGCTGAATCAGCCTATATTAATAAACATGGAGTTTGGCTTGAGCCGGAGATGATGAGTAAGTCTGATATTACACTCGCCACTTCCTTGCAGCTTAAGAAGCAAAATGAGAAATATAGCAATACGATTTACTATTTGCCAAATGCCGCTAATCTTGAAATCTTCGATAGGACAAAATCATTTGATAAACCGGAAGAATTTCAGAATATCAAAAATGAAATAATTCTTTTTACAGGCCACTTAGACAGGCGCACTGATTTAGCTTTATTAGAATTAGTATTACAGAAACATACCAAAAAAACTGTTGTAATTGTTGGGCCTGTTTCACTTAAAGCAGAGGATTTACAAAAATTACAAACTTATAAAAATATAATTTTTACAGGATCAAAACCGATTGAACAACTTCCTGCTTATTTAAAGTACTCAAGTTGCGCAATTATACCTTTTAAATGTAATAAGTTAACAGCTGGAATATACCCGTTAAAGATCAATGAATACCTGGCAATGGGAACACCTGTAGTATCCACTCGCTTTTCAGAGGATATTAGTGGTTTTGAGAGTGTAATTTCACTAGCCTACAATGAAAATGAATTTTGTGAATTGATCGATTTCGAAATAACACATAATACTGATTTAAAAATTGAGGATAGAGTAAATATTGCGTTAAGCAATACTTGGACTAATAGAGTGAAGCAATTCTGGAAAATAATTTCCAACAGCAGCCATACTGTTAGTTAAAGTAGCCGTATTAATACATAACAGAAAATGCCGAAGTGAGCCATTATATAAATTAATTGAATGATTTTTGCCATGAACAATCCTAAATGGATTAACAACAAATTACTTAAAGCAAAACACTTATCAGAAATTTCTGATAAGACTATAATTGATTTGAGAAAGAGAATTGAAGAAAAAGTATGTGCCAAGCCCATCGTGTCTGTTTGTATCTCGGCATGGAATGAAGAACTGAATATTATTAGGTGCCTTGATTCCTTAAGTAGAACGATAACAGTTGTCCCTTTTGAGATAATAGTGGTTAATAATAACTCAACAGACAGCACTCAAGCAGTTTTAGATAAACTGGGAGTTACCAATTACTTTCAGCAGATACAAGGATGTGGGGTAAGCAGACAATTAGCTCAGGAAAAGGCTAAAGGAGAATATATATTATTAGCAGATGCCGATTGTTATTATCCTGCCAGCTGGTTAAATAGCATGTTTAACCATTTATTAAAAGAGAACGTATCTGTTGTATATAGCAGACATTCATTTTTAGGTAATGAAAATGTTAAGCGCTGGCAGTACTTCCTTTATGAACTAGGTAAAGATTTCATCATTGAATTAAGAAATATAAAGCGACCTTACCTTAATACTTATGGCATGAGTATGGGTTTTAAAAAAGAGCATGGTCTTAAAGAAGGATTTGTAACAAAAAACATCAGAGGTGAAGATGGTAGAATGTGCTTTGACTTAATGAAGTATGGGAAAGTTAAATTAGTAAGACAGAAAAAAGCACGTGTATGGACCAGTGACAGAAACCTGGAGAAAGATGGCAGTATTGGTAAAGCAATTCAAAAAAGGATTTTCAGAGAGCTGCTAAGAATGAAAAACTATTTTTCTGCGCCTGAACCGCACGACACTAAAACTTCTGAAAATACAGAAAGAACTTCTGAAGAATACAAAGAAACTATTAAATCAAAAATAAAGAACAGATAAACTAAACAGCTTTCAGGAATATATAAAACGAATATCCTGAAATTTTACCTTATTAAAACCGGCTTAAAAATTTAAAATAATGAACCATTTTCAAGATACATCACTACTAATTACCCATTATAACAGAAGCAGCTCTCTTAAAAGATTACTGGAAAATTTTAAATCTCTGGGTATTCAATTTGGAGAGATTGTAATTTCTGATGATGGCAGCAAATCCCAACATCTTAACTATATCAAGCAAATACAGCCATTCTTTGATTTCAAGTTAATTCAAACAGTAAAAAACAAAGGGTTAGGCAACAATATAAATAAAGGGCAGGATGCAGTGACACTTCCGTATACTTTATATGTACAGGAAGATTTCTCTCCCAAGGAAGAGTTAAAAGAAGCATTGATAAATGCCCATCAATTTATGGAGCAGGATGCAGAATTGGACATTATTAGATTATACGCCTATAAACCATACCCTCATTTAACTCCTTATAATAAGGGTTTCTCTTTAATGAACTTTAATTTAGGCTTAAAGGGTTATGGGAAATTCTATTATTATAGTGATCA
>JBEPWY010000330.1:0-4200 GCA_041642185.1 Marivirga sp. | reverse complement strand
CTTTGTTTTTCACTCTTGCTTGTCCGTAAATGGCAATATTCCGGTTAATATTCCAGCTAATCCTAGCCATATATTCATTACCTTTTGAAGGGCCATCTACTCTGAAACGCAGCCAGGGGAAATTAAAGCTATCATAAAAAGTGGAGACAATTATTTTTTTAAAAGGATTGAATTTTATTCCCCAATAAACCCCTCTTTCATTGATGTTACGCACATTTTCTCCAAAAGCAGTTCCGTAAATTGAATGAAAGTCTGGCTTGTAATTTCTCACAATAAAGCTTGTTTGTAATGAGGGTGATATAGAAGCAATAAAACCGCCAATGGTACCTGTTCCTCCGGACTGACTGATGGCCGATTCGGCGAACAAATGAAAATTGCGCCAATAATAGTTGGCAAATAACCCCAGGTTTCGGTTTAAATTACCGGAAAATTCAAATTGATTATATTTTTTAGGCCTTGGAAGTAAATCTTTATCATAATTGGTTTGGATAAAATTGACACCGATATTTAAATCTTCAGCTTGAGTGGTAAATAAGAGATTACCTCCAAAATTTTGTGCGTTAATGGCGTTTTTAGCAGCCAACTCTGCTTCTGTTCTGTGTAAGCCTGTTAATCTTATAGAAGTAAAAAACTCATCAGGTCCCTGAACGGAATCCTGATTGACACTACCATTTATTGCGTTATAGCTGTAGAAGGCGGTAAAATCCAATTGTTTACTTAGCTCATAGGTAGCTGCTACTCCTCTTAAATAATTTGTTTCTAAAACAGAGGTATAGGGCAAAATACCCAAATTGCTTCTACGTGCAGTTGCCACTGTTTCACTTCCTTTACCTAAGGCAAATCCTGCACCAAAAGTTAACGACTGCCCAAACTGCATTTGGTAATCTCCTAGTACTAAATTTTTCAAACGCCCCTGATTCTGTAGTTGAAAGTGAAATGAGAAAAAATCCATTCCGTACTGTTCTTTTTCAGGTTTCCATGCCAACTGTTCACCGGCATCTTTTTCTGCGGTAAAGCCTAAGCTGAAGTCATTGGTATGCTTTACTCTAAATCGTGTGTAAATTCTGTTAGGATCGCCCACATATTTCCTTTCTCTTTCATCGGTAGCTGTATAACCTCTTTTGGTTTCTATTGTGCGATCAGCCCTTACAATAAAATAATTATTTTTCTCACTTAAAATACGCTTCAATAAAGGGCGGTTATCTGCATGTAATCCCCTTTCCCTAACATCCACAAAAGGTAATATCTTGTAAATAGTATGTAATTTAAATTCAGGAATGGCCTGCAGCTCATAAATGCTTAAGAATTTCCCATTTCTGTTTCTGTATTTTAAAAATTCGTTGATTTGGATATTGCTTAAGATCAGCAGGGATTGTAAATCCTGCCGGTCTGCAGTATTCAGGTTAACAGGGGAATGGTACAGTTGAAATAAGGCTTCGTAAATATCTTCATAATTGGTGTTTTCATCCTGAACAGAGAAATTGCTTTCAATAAACTCCTCCAAATCAAAATCATTGATATCATTTTGGGCCCTTATGCTTAATGGTGTCAAAATAACTAGTAGAAAAAACAGCGCTCCGTTGAATATTTTCATTTTTTTCTCAGGGCATAATGAAGCGACATAGCATGAGAAAACCCCAGCTCCGGGTGATTGCTTAAAGCATAATCCCATTGAATTGAAAGGTACTTAAAGCCGAGACCGTAAAAGGATTGAAACGAGCCGCTTTGAATACCACTCCGTAAATAAAACTTCTCCAGTAAATTATATTCCGCCCCCACTTTTATCAATGAAGCCATTTGGATGTCTTTTTCAATTTCAGCATTCAACATAAAAAAGTCTGTTGGCCTATAAGATGCTCCTAATTTCAATAAAGTGGGTATTGAATATTCATCTTCCTTGCTTAATGAGCTTTGCGTAATATTTAGAGCCTGGGCTCCAATAACCAATTGTGGTGTTAATGTGGCAATGCCTCCAAAATCAATAGACCAGCTTGTTTGAGTGCCAAAATCCATGATATGGTATTGTAGGTAATTGACTTTGCCCCCCAACTGAATAATCCCAATTTCAGTGGCATAGCCTGCTGACACTTTATGTTCGTTATAAATATCATCTCCAAAGCGGAATGCACTTGCAAAAACATGTCCTAACTTGATGGGGGCCGAAACTCCTGCTGTCATAAAATTGAAGCCGTCCATTCCATAACGGTTTTCATAGGCTACTCCGAACTCTAATTGGTCGGAGGAAGTGATTCCGGCAGTATTCTGAAAGCCGGACCAAAATCCTGAAAGGGTTACAGAAGCATCACCCATCCCAATGGCACGACCTCCAATGGGTGTATATATGGATTGTGAAAAGACGGTAGAGACAAAAGCTGTTAAAAAAACTAAAACCAGTATTATTTGTCTCATCCCTTCGTTAATTTAAGGATGAAATTAAAAAATAGTAACATTTGTATAATATGAAAAAGTCCTGATTCAAAAATATTAAACAAAATGACAAAAGTATATAAGTGGATCTGTTTTTCTGTAATAATTATTTTTTTTACTGTTCAAAGTGCTAGTTCTCAGGGGAATGATTCTATTTACTACTCTGGCGGGGAGTTAAAAGCAACAGGTTTGGAACTGAATAATGAAAAACACGGTCTTTGGATTTTTTATTATCCTAATGGAACCATCAGTGCCAGGGAGCATTATAAATCCGGCATAATGGATGGGACTTTTGAACATTTTTATCCTTCCGGACAAAAAGCGGCCCTTGAATATTGGGAGAAGGGAAAACTTCAGGACAGTGCTTATTATTACTTTGAAAATGGAAATCCTGAGAAAATAGGAATGTACCAAAACAGCTTGTATGTAGGGGAGTGGCTTTTTTGGAATGAAAATGGTAGTATAAGGCAAAAAGGTCATTATAAAGAGGGGGTTCCTCATGGTGAATGGAAATATTATAATAATACAGGAAAGCTGGAGCAGAAAGGCTTTTATATTAATGGAAAAGCAGAGGGCTTATGGGAGTATTTTGACACCAAAGGAAAAAAGACATTTGAAGGGAATTATAAAGATGATAAAAAAGTAGGGGACTGGTATTATTTTAACAGATGGGGAAGAAAAAAGAAAGTAGATCCTCAAGAATTGGAGTAGTAAGTTAGGCACTGAGACTAAGCCGTAAAAATCAGACTTTTTGATTTTTTATTGCAAAGATTTTGAGCCTTTACCTCTAAAAGGTTTGCAGCTTCTGAAAAACTAACTTAAGAATCGTTCGTGGGATGAAATTAAATTCAGGTTATGAATTTTAGCGGTTTTTAAACAACCCCAAATTTAGATCCCTGCTTTTACATTTATAAACAATCCGGCTTCATTGAGTGCATTGATAGAATATTCAAAACGTAGCACAGCATCGTAAAATGTAACCAAGTCAAAACCTGCACCATAGCTATAGAGATAACGATTAGATAAAATGGATTGTGTATTGCGGCTGATGTTATTTTGTACATAACCCTGATCAAAATATAGCTTAAAATAACCAGCAATTGGTATATTTCTGAATTGCTTTAAGGGCATAAATTTCCCCAAATTAGCTTCTATAGAAAATAATTGCTTTTTCAATTCCGTTTTATGCATAATATAATGCTGACCCTGAATTACGTACAGTTCGTAACCTTTTAATAATTCATTAGCAAAACCCAGTCCGTTTAACATATTATAAGGCTGTTTTTTTGGGAAACTACTATAGCCTGTTAATGAGCCGGCGATATTTAAATCATATTTAAGAGGAACATAATTGGCGATTTTAAAATTGAAACTACCCTGATTGATGTCATTGAATATGCCTAATCCATTTTTCACCAAATCTATATTGATTAAAAAACCTTTTAAAGGGTAATTATTTCTATCTCTAAAATCACGCTTAAAATTATACCGTAAATTTAATGTTTGCTGTTCTTTAATTCCATTTCCTAAATATTCCGGGTTAAGAAATGCAATGGTATCGGCTACTGAAATCTGGCTGTAATATAGACCTATGGTATGAGTATTATAATAGCTTTCCCTATAAGTAAAATCAAGGGACGTATATAATCTTGTTGAAAGTAATTTTCTGCCAGTGTTTTCGCCGTAAAGACTGTCTGCATCAATAAATTGACGCTTATCATTGAAGTTTGTTATATCAATTTCATCAAACTCACTATAGGAAGCATTTAAACC
>JBEPWY010000329.1:0-4203 GCA_041642185.1 Marivirga sp. | reverse complement strand
TGATTAAAATAAGTGAGATTCACATGCTGATTAATGTAGAAAAAATAAAGAAGGTGGTTTGCAGGCAATAATGGCAGAAAGGGACTTTATAATGATGAAGAATTGTCCAGTAATAACATAGAATTTAACCCTATTAAAAGGCCTGTATGAATATATATTCAACATAAACCTTAAAAAACAGTAATTGATAATTTGTAACAACAGTAGTGGCTTAAAAGTCAGAGATCCCGGAAAATTAAAAACAAAATATACTTTATAACTTTCCGGGATTTGTGAAGAACTGAAAATACTTACCAATCAATAGGTCGGTAATCTTTCAGGAATTTACCACACCAGTGTTTACCGGTATTGATACCATCGAATAATGGATCCATTACTCTGGCCGCTCCATCCACTATATCAAGTGGTGGTTGGAAATCATGCACTTCCTGTTTATTTTTTGCCAATTCAGCAGGATCTTCATCTGTCACCCAGCCGGTATCTACTGCATTCATATAAATACCATGTTTGGCAAATTCAGAGGCAGAAGTATGCGTCATCATATTTAAAGCAGCCTTAGCCATATTGGTGTGAGGATGACGGTCTTCCTTATGCCAGCGATGGAATTTACCTTCCATGGCCGAAACATTAATGATATGCTTTTTACCTGTATCGTCTTTCTTCATTAGGTTAACAAGGCGATTACACAATACAAATGGTGCAACTGAATTGACCAATTGTACTTCCAGCATCTCATTGGTATGGATTTCTCCCAGTCTTAACCTCCAACTATTGGTCTTTCTTAAATCGACTTGTTGCAAGTCCGCATCTAGTTTACCGTCAGGAAAAACTTCCTCAGCGCTGATAGAGTTATCAATGCTGTAAGGGATTTGTGATAGTTTTGCAGAAGAGGTTAAACCTATTCCTAATTGTTTACCATGCCAGGTCACAGGAAGGTTTTTATTCTGCCCATTTGAAAAATCATCGCTTAATGTTCTCAATTCTTGCAGACAATATTTGTGATCGGCCAATAAATCCTGTGCGTAAGGAGGTAGTTTATCATACTCCTTCTCCTCATTAGGCATTAAATGCTGATAAAATCCGGCTGGTCGCCTTACAGTCTGGGCCGCATTATTAATCAGCACATCCAATCGGTCATATTGTTGCTCAATAAAATTACAGAATATTTCCACACTTGGTATATGCCTAAGATCTAAACCATGAATTTTTAGTCTATTACCCCATTCAGAGAAATCCTCCTCTTTGGCAAATCGAAGGGCAGAATCTACAGGAAATCTGGTAGTGGCAATAACGGTTGCTCCAGCCCTGAGCATCATTAAGGTGATATGGTAACCGATTTTCAATCGTGAGCCGGTCACTAAAGCTACCTGACCTGTTAAATCTGCTGTTTGAAAACGTTTGGCATAGTTGAAATCAGCACATTCCGGACACATAGTGTCATAAAAATGGTGAAGTTTAGTAAAGACTTCCTTGCACACATAGCAGTTTCGGGGAGACTCCAACTCTTTCACCTCGGTGTCAGGACGATCCGCCATGCTTGGGGCAATAAATATGGTAGCTTCACGCGCACTTCTGATACCGGTTCCGTTGCGTGCATGCTTATCTCTTTCAGCTATTTTTCGCTTCTCTGCTTTTTTTGCGTCTTTTTTACGTCTTGCAAATTCCTCCCTGCTAGGCCTGGAAAGCAAGCCTGCAGCCATTAATAAGGATAATCTTTTCTCCTTAGGGATCTCAAAAATCTGATCAGTATCGGTATTCAGTTTTTCCAAAACGGAAATACATTCATTAACCTGATCTTCAGTTAGTTTATTGCTTTCTTCTTCTTTCTTTTGCTCTGCCATTATAAAATGCATTAAAGTGCAAAAGTAGTTATAAAATAAATGAAATGCACTTGCTACAGTAAGTTCAGTGAATGTAAAATAATCAGATTGAATTTCAGCCGCTTTAGTGGAGAAATCCTATTTTGAAATGAAAGTTTCGAAAGCCTCTCATAGTCTTCCGCTGTTAAATCAACTAATCCAGAAGTACTTTACAACTCGTACAGGAATACCCAATATTTTACCTAATATTACTCAAACAAATAAATTATCAAAAGGTCTATAACAAACAATATATATTTTATGTCAGATATAGAAATTGCACAAAGAATTCAAGTCCAACATATACGTGAAATAGCTGAAAAGATAGGCATAGCTGAAGAACTGCTTGAGTATTATGGACCAAAAAAAGCCAAACTACCACTTTCATTAATTGATGAGCAAAAAGTACAAGAGGGAAAACTGATTTTAGTTACCGCCATTACCCCTACTCCTCCTGGAGAAGGAAAAACAACGGTTTCTATAGGTCTGGGAGATGGCTTAAACCTAATTGGGAAGAAGGCTATTACGGTATTGCGTGAACCTAGTTTGGGACCTGTATTTGGAATAAAGGGAGGAGCAGCCGGCGGCGGTCATAGCCAGGTTGTTCCCATGGAAGATATTAATTTACACTTTACAGGAGATTTTAACGCTATCGAAAAAGCCAACAATCTTTTGGCCGCTTTGATAGACAATAATATCCAGAGTAAAACCAATAATCTGGGCATTGATCCGCGTACTATATTGTGGAAGCGTGTAATGGACATGAATGATCGTGGTCTAAGAAATATTATTTCCGGTCTTGGCGGAAAGGCAGGAGGAATACCGCGTGAAACAGGTTTCAATATTACAGCAGCAAGTGAAATAATGGCCATTTTATGCATGAGCAGTAGCATGGATGACTTATTGGAACGCTTAGGCAACATCTATATAGGAGATACTTTTGGAGGAAAAGCTGTATTTGCAAGGAATTTAATGGCAGAAGGCGCCATGGCTGTTTTGTTAAGAGATGCCATCAAGCCCAACTTAGTGCAAACTTTAGAAGGCAACCCTGCTATTTTACATGGCGGGCCGTTTGCTAATATAGCCCAAGGAACTAACAGCATTATTGCTACAAAAACAGGTTTAAGCCTGGGAGATTACGTAGTGACTGAAGCAGGATTTGGTGCTGATTTGGGTGCTGAAAAATTCCTGAACATCAAATGCCGTGAGGCCGGAATTTCGCCTAAAGCTGTTGTAATAGTGGCTACCATTCGTGCATTAAAATACCATGGTGGGCAAGATCTTTCTGAATTGACAAGTGAGGATTTAGAGGCGCTGGAAAAAGGAATTCCTAACCTTGAGAAACATATAGAAAGTATTCAAAGCTTTGAATTACCTATAGTGGTGGCTGTGAATGGCTTTACCACCGACACAAAGGCAGAAATCGATTTACTAATCAATTACTGTGATAAAAAAGGAGTTACGGTTGCTTTTAGCGAAGGATGGGCCAAAGGCGGCAAAGGTTGTATAGAATTAGCAGAGAAAGTAGTTACAGCTGCAGAGAATTGTACTCAGAAATTTAAACCTACTTATGATTTAGATGACGATATATTAAGAAAAATGCACAAAGTAGCCACCACAATTTATGGTGCTGAGGGTGTATCGCTCACTCCTAAAGCCAAGAATCAGTTAAAGCGCTTCAATGATTTAGGTTTTAATAAACTACCTATTTGTATGGCTAAAACACAAAAAAGTTTGAGCGACAATGAAAAATTAGCAGGGAGGCCAACAGGATTTACCATTGATGTGCGGGAATTTGAAATTGCTGCCGGTGCAGGTTTTATTGTGCCCATAGCCGGCAATATATTACGCATGCCGGGCTTACCAGAAAAACCCTCTTCCACAAATATTAGAATGGATCAAAATGGAAATGTGAGTGGTTTGTTTTAAACTTATAAATGTGGTTAAAGCAGAAAGTGTTAATAAAAAAGTCTGAGCAATAATGTTCAGACTTTTTTTTGTGTTTTGAAGAGTTTAAACTTATTCAACTAAATCTAATTCACTGTTCCGTCTTCAAGGACATTCCTACCTTTTCAAAAAAACACTTCATATTGATTAATATAGTCGATTTAATTTACAAAACGATTTTTTTAATTATTTTTCTTTTATAAGTTTTCTACAACCAAAAATCAGGAGAAATACCACATTCAAAAACTATTTGAATTACCTATTACAAATAGTCCTAAATTCACAGTATTGACAGTTTTCAAGTTTATCAGTTTGATCAAAGGACAGGGAAGAATCAAATATTTCGGTCAAAACCCCTTCCAAACCGTCTTCAAATTCATCCATTAGAGGCAGCGCA
>JBEPWY010000328.1:3474-4229 GCA_041642185.1 Marivirga sp. | reverse complement strand
TCGTATTATTTTTTTAAACGAAACTGCTATGAAAAATTTTAATATTTTATTATTACTCATTCCATTCCTTTTTCTTTCATGTAAAGACGATGATAAAGATGAAGATGATTTTGTGGATGAAGAAACACCTGATGATATTGTACCATCTGTTATCAAAGAGGAAGTATTGAACGAAATAGAAAATATGTTTCCTGAATATGAGAATTTCAGGGCTGGACATCCTGAAGTTTTTGAAGCAGGTGCAGAAAAAAACATTGTCTTATCCAAAGAATCCAATGTGTTTCTTACCTTTGTTTCGGAAGGAGCCGGTTTTCAAAACTCCTTGGGGTACTACACCTATACAACAGGGAATGAACCAACTGATACTGCATCATTGAATGTTCAGATTTTATTCCCGCATGTCAGTAATGAAATACTTAATCAGGGTGATATCCTTCAATTAGGAAATGAAAGCTTTCCGGCCGGAACAGTGGTTGGTTTTTTTCTGATTGTGAAGGGATGGTCAGTAAAAGTTAATTATAATAATAAAACCCACTACACCAATCATGAATTAAATAAAGAGGGCCAGCAACACGTATTGTTTAAGCTGGCAAATTTTGATGAAATAATTCTCTCTTTTGAAGATAAAATGCTTTCTGAGAATAGTGATCAGGATTTTAATGATATCATTTTCACCGTTTCAGATAATGTTGAGCAGGGAAAAACTGAAGGTTTTAACTTAAATAATGTAGTTGAGTATTAATAACTCGAAAAGC
>JBEPWY010000328.1:0-3464 GCA_041642185.1 Marivirga sp. | reverse complement strand
TTCAATTAAATCATTTTAGAATCTTAAGGTTCTAAAATGATTTTTTATTTCCTCCTGAATAAATTTGCAATAGTTTTCCCAATTTCGTCCAGCTTTTCAATGGGCTCCAAAATGGAAGGATTCCTGAAGTCAATACTGGAATTCTCATCACTACCTGACTGCATCGGATATACAAGTATAAAACTGTTATACTTAAAATATTTATTTAAATAAGCAGGTATTTCGTTCATCTGTTTATTGAACGACACCTGATTTTCCCTGCTTAAAACAATAATTAAATTATCATTTTTCTGCACATCTCTTGATAGGATTAAAAAATCTTTCCAATCAGGGAAATCAATAAATTCACACTCCACAGGATGGTTAGCTTGTATTTCTTTTATATAACTTAGTGTTTCTGAATTGGCATAAAAGACCATTTTAGCGCCTGTATTTCTGGCCATATTCCAGATTTTAACCAACCAAAACGGAAAACCTATCTCCTTTTCAGCTTTAGGTGGCACAATTACCAAATTTCTTTTAATGGTTGACAGAGGCTGTGACGATTTATAAATTAAAGTAGTAGTAGTACACCGGGATAAAAGTCCTTCGGTAAGATCGCCAAGGAAAGTATCTGACATATCTCGTTTATCATGTAAACCCAACACCAGGTCAGTAATACCTTGTTCTTTCACCACACTTGATATTCCATTGGCAATATTAACATCATATCTTAATATTTCATTTACATAATTATCAGTGGCGGAAGCGGTAACAGAAGCCTTGTACAAAACCTCTCGTGCTCTTTTATCGGCTGCTTCATCAGTAGTATTATTATTAATGATTTTAAGTGCATATAAACCTGAAGTGTTCTTTTGTGATTTTATTGTAACACTTAAATTAATTAATTCGTCAGTAGTTTCAATATTACTGATAGGTATTAATATTCTTTCAGGATTATCTGCATCGTCACTTTCACCCTCCTCTGTTGTTTCAGCCATTGCTATATTTTTGGCACCTTTTTGAGCTACAAAAGAAGCAATTGTACAAGTAATTAAAATCATTAAAATAGTACCATTCAGCACACTTTCGTTTAATAACCTAATAGGTTCACCATTTACAGTTTCGCCGAGAATAATATTATAACCTACCAATACAGCTGCCAAAGTAGCGGCTGCCTGTGCATTGCTCAGTCCAAAAATGAGCCTGCGCTCATCTACTGAAAATTTAAATGTTTTTTGAGTTAGCCATGCAGCAATAAATTTGGCCAAAGTAGCAATAATAGTCATTAGTCCAGCCACTTTAATAGTATCCAAATCTGAAAAGAAGGCCCTGTAGTCGATCAACATTCCTACTCCGATCAGGAAAAAAGGAATAAAAATTGCATTCCCTACAAACTCTACCCTGTTCATTAATGGCGAGGTGCGGGGAATTAGCCTATTGAGCGATAAACCGGCAAGAAAAGCACCAATTATTGCTTCAATACCTGCCAATTCGGCCAGTACAGCTCCCAAAAACACCATCACCAATACAAAAATATATTGAGACACATTATCGTCGTATCTCTTAAAAAACCAGCGGGCGATGATTGGAAAAATGAAAACTATGATGCTACCAGCTACTAAAATGGAAATAGATAGTCTCAACCAGAATTCAGGACCGGCAGTACCTGTGGACATACCTACAATAGCAGCCAATACCAATAAAGCAAGTGTATCTGTAATCATGGTTCCGCCTACTGTAATATTTACCGCCCTGTTTTTAGCAACACCTAATTTGCTTATTAAAGGATAAGCTATAAGCGTATGAGAGGCGAACATACTGGCTAATAAAACAGAAGTAGGTACTGAAAAACCTAATAAATAAATACCTGCGGGAATACCCAACATCATAGGAATGAGAAAAGTAAAAAGACCAAAAATTACACTTTTTTTACTATTCTTTTTAAAATCTGCCAAATCAATTTCCAAACCAGCCAAAAACATAATGTAAAGCAAACCTGCAGTACCAGAGAGAATAATGCTACTATCGCGATCCATTAAATGGAATCCGTTAGGACCAATTATAGCGCCTGCTATTATTAAGCCCAATAAATGAGGGATCTTAATCTTATTTAATAAAATAGGGGCAAAAAGGATAATTATTAATATTAAAAGAAACTTTAATACAGGGTTAGTGAGAGGCAAAGTTGTCTCCATTATGTTTAGTAGAATCATCCTCTATCTTTTAAAAAAATTTAACGCGAAATATTCGAGTAGAAATGAAATTAATTACTCGTACCAACAAAAATAACTGTTTTATTGGAATAAACTTTTTAGAAATAAAATTTAGCAATTAAACTATAAAGAAAGATTAAAAAACTAAATACAGAAATATAAGAACCGTAAAATATCTGTTTTATTATACTTTTATAAAAATAGAAATATTAGGTGTACACCAATAAAAATTATGCATAAAAAAATCCTGTGATAGCAGGATTTTTATTTAATAACTGAATACTATCTACTACTCTTCATCGGCAGCCAACTTAACAAGCATGCCATCCATATTATCTTTAAGTCGTAATTGGCATGCCAGTCGACTGTTAAATTCGGCATTAGGAAGCGTGTCGATCATATCCAGTTCATCGTCACCCGATTCTGACAGTTCATCAAAGCCTTCTTCCACTTTTACATGGCATGTAGCGCATAATGCCATGCCTCCGCAGGTAGCCAATATAGGGTATTCATTGGCTTTTAATAGCTCCATCAGACTTAAATTCATGTCTGTTGGTGCCTCCAGCTCTTTAATTTCTCCGGAATAATCCTGAACTCTTATTGTAATCATGATTTAGAAAGATTCGATACCATTAACAGTAGTATATTTAAAGCTTAAATGCTTATCAGGGTAAATATGTTTGAAGGCGCTTTGTGCCATCAATGATCCTTCGTGGAAACCACAAAGTATTAATTTCAATTTACCCGGGTAGGTATTGATATCGCCAATAGCATAAATTCCCGGTATATTGGTAGAGTAATCAGTAGTGTTTACTTCGATGGCATTTTTATTAATGCTTAATCCCCAATCTGCAATGGGCCCCAATTTAGGACTTAAACCGAATAAAGGAATTAAATAATCTGCCTCAAGTTCCATTTCTGATTTATCGGCACCAGATACTTTTACATGGTTCAGTTTACCGTTTCCTGAAACCGAAGTTAAATTACTTTTTAAAAGTAAATTGATTTTACCCTCTTTAGCCAGATCAAATACCTTTTCAGCTGAATCAGGTGCACCACGGAAAGTTTCATTCCTGTGGATAAGCGTTATCTTTTTTGCTATTTTAGCTAACTCTATTGTCCAATCTAGGGCTGAGTCTCCCCCACCCGCTAGAATTACATTCTTATCTCGGAAAGTTTCAGGATCTTTCACCATATAGTGAACGCCCTTACCTTCAAATTTAGCTATATCTGTAATAGGTGGTTTTCGAGGTTCGAAACAACCCAATC
>JBEPWY010000327.1:0-4250 GCA_041642185.1 Marivirga sp. | reverse complement strand
TTAAATTTAGTTTTCCATTAAAATCGCAGTAGAACCTAGAAAATTTTACTGAGGATCCACATCATAAACAATCCTCAGTTTTCTGAAGTGGCTGTTCTCTTTCATTTTCTCCACAGCCTGTAAAATCTGCTTCTTTGTGTTTTCCAGAGGAAATCCTTTTTCCAGCTTTATCCAAACCTCCATATGGTATATATTCCTAATTTTGGAGATCATTGGCTCGTGAGGAGCCAGCATTCTTTGTGCCCCTAAAGGTTGTAGCAGGGCTTCATATAATTTGTTGGCTCCATTTTTAGTCACATTCGCTTGTTGGCCTTTCAATACTATTCGGATCAACCTGCAAAAGGGAGGGTAAAAAAAGGAGTGTCTTTCTTTTAGTTGTAACTGAAAAAAGCCTTCGTAATCGTACTTTAATAAATAACTAAACAAAGGGTGGTCTTTCTGAAAGCTCTGAACAAGTACTTTACCAGTTTTTTTATTTCTTCCCGCACGACCGCTAACCTGCAACATTAGCTGAAAAGCTCTTTCTTCTGCACGGAAATCCGGATAGTACATAATTCTGTCTGCATCCACTATCCCCACCAGGCTTACATTTTCAAAATCTAATCCTTTACTCACCATTTGAGTGCCAATGAGCACCTGAGTTTCTCCGGATTCGAAAGCTTCTATAATTTGTTGATAACTGTATTTTTTACGGGTAGTATCCCGGTCCATTCTCTGAATTCTGGTATCAGGGAAGTGCAGTTTTAGGTCGTCCTCAATTTTCTCTGTTCCGAAGCCCTTCATTTTTAAAGCGGTAGATTCACAGCTCAAACAAGAGGAAGGGCTCTTCTGCCTGAATCCGCAATAATGGCATTTTAGCTCATGCTGATGCATATGATAGGTAAGGCTGACAGAGCAATTTTCACATTCTGAAATCCAACCGCATGTTTCACATTGCAAATAGGGTGCATAACCTCTGCGGTTTTGAAATATGATCGCCTGATTGCCTTTGCCCAGCTCTTCCTCCATTGCTGTCAGAAAGGCATGGCTATAGTCATCGGTTACCAGCTTTTTTGCGGTCATTTTCCGCATGTCCACCACTTCTATTTCAGGTAATTTACCTTCTCCATATCGCTCTGTTAATTTAACAAAGCCATACTTGCCTTTTTGGGCATTATAATAACTTTCATAAGCAGGGGTGGCCGATCCCAGTAAAACCGGAGCATTATGTATATGGCCAAGCACCACAGCTGTATCACGCGCATGATACCTAGGAGCAGGATCAAATTGCTTATAACTACTTTCATGCTCTTCATCTACCACAATAAGCGATAGATTATTGAATGGCAGCATTACTGATGAACGTACGCCTATCACAAAATTAATGCGGCCTTCTGCCACTCCCTGCCAAACTTCCACACGTTCGGCATCGGAGAATTTAGAGTGATAAACGCCCACCTGATCGCCGAATATCTTCCTTACCCGTTGTATCATCTGGGTGGTGATGGCTATTTCTGGCAATAAAAATAAAGCTTGCGACCCGCTTTCTATTACTTCCTGTATAAATGACAGGTAAATTTCGGTTTTACCACTACCTGTTACTCCTTGTAATAAGGTGACAGGGTTATCAGCAAATGAAGTAGTGATTTCATCTTTGGCAATTTGTTGTGCCGGACTCAATTTTATGTCCGCATCAATAATTTTTCCTCTTGTGAGATAATCTAAACGTGATATTATCAGCTCAAAATCTTCAAAAACTTCATTTTTAATTAAAGTATTAAGAGAGGAATCTGAAAATTCTTCTGATTTAAATGTTTTTTTGACAAGCCCATTCTCATTCTCTTCAGGATCTGTAAATACCGGCACCTGTTGCAGGTATTTAAGCAGAATATCTAACTGCTTTGGCTTTTTTTCAAGCTGATCCATTAAGCCGGAAAGCAGCTTTTTATCAAGATATTGCTTATTAAGCCGTATCAGCTTCTCAGTTTTTGGCTTATATTTTTCCTGAACTTGCTCTATCAGTATGATTGCCTGCTTTTTCAGTAAATCTTTGATCAGTAAACTGCTTTGTTTGGTATTACTGATGTCAGCTATTTGCTGGTAGGACAACAATCCTTCTTTACTTAGTAAATCCAAAACCACATTTTCTAATGAGCTATAGATGTAAGGAGAATCATTTTTATTGAAGGCCGGGTTCATCTGAATTTTTGACTCACTACTCAGTTTCATACCTGAAGGAAGCGCAATATTCATTACTTCGCCTTCAGCACACATATAATACTGGGCCATCCATTCAAAAAGCTTGAATTGCTGATCGCTCAGTATGGGAAATTCGTCCAGTATTTCTAATAAATATTTGGCTTCGTACTCTGTAGGAGGGTTTTGGTGAATCTCCTTTACTATGCCGGTTATAATTTTCTTTTGACCAAATGGCACTATTACCCTTACGCCAATTTGCATATCGTTTTCAAAATTTCTTGGAATCCGATAGGTAAATGTTTTAGGCAGGGGCAAAGGTAACAGCACCTGTGCAAAAAGTGTTGCTTTTGTTGTGTCGGTTTGTGTGTTTTGCAGGTTAAGCTGACTCATTTTTTCATTTGCTCAATAGCTTCACCTACCGTAAGTACCGGTTGTTGGCAGGCGTTCTTCTGGCAAACAAATATAGTAGTTTGTTTTTTTAAAAGTTCTTTTCCTTTAAAAACTGCTAAATTAGAATCCACTTTTTCTCTGGCGAGTATTAGCACATTAGGATGAAAATCCGCCCATAGTTGTTGCTGCATTGTTTTAGCTTCAGGACCAAGAATTACCACATCATATGAGTTATAAGCTTTTATTGACAATGCACTAGCCCAATTAGACATATACCGAGGCTCCTTTTTTATAAAATGCTGTACCTGATGCAGCATATTGTCAGATATCTCCATATACTTCATGTCACCGCTTAAGATGCTTAGCCAATGCAGGTTTTCTACCATTACGGAATTAGAAGCAGGAATTACATTATCAAAAATCTCTTTTTTTCTGGCAATTAATTTCTCTGATTGATTGTCGGTAAAGAAAAATAGCTGCTCTTTTTCATCATAAAAGTTTTCGATGGTATAGTCGGCCAAATCCAAAGCTTTTTGAATGGCATCCAAATTGCCTGATACTTCAGCATAGGATATAAATGCCTGAATACATAAGGCATAATCTTCCAGATAACCATCGATAGTGGCTTTTTCGTTTTTAAAATTTCTATACAGTTTGCTTCCCTTCAGCATATTACTATAAATGAATTCAAAATTTTGCCTGGCAAGCTGAAGGTATTTCTCCTTTCCACTGGCTTTATAGGCATCGGATAGCCCATTAAGCATAAGGCCGTTCCATCCACAAAGAATTTTATCATCCAGTCCTGGACGTACTCTTTCTTCCCTTCTTTCAAGCATTGTAGCTTTAAAATCTTCCAAAACAGTTAAAAACCTGCTGAGATCTAAATCTTCAGCTTTACAAAAATCCTCAGGAGTACTGGTTCTATAGGGGATATTATTTCCCTTTTCCCAATTTCCTTCAGGAGATATATTGAAGAATTTGGCTAGTGTTTCCGCATTTTTGCCTGCTACTTTTTCCCATTCCTGATGGTGCCAAACATAAAATTTACCTTCTTCACCTTCTGAATCTGCATCCAGAGCTGAATAAAAACCACCATTTTCATCCCTCAATTCCCTTTGAATGAAATCGATACTCTCTTCATAAATTTTCTGGAAGTAGATGTTTTTGCTAAGACGGTAAGCATTGGCATATAAGCTGATAAGCTGGCCGTTATCATAGAGCATTTTTTCAAAATGAGGGGCAAACCATTCCCCATCTACAGAATAACGAGAAAAACCACCGCCTATTTGGTCGTAAATACCTCCTTGTGCCATTGAAGTAAGTGTTACTTCTAAAGCCTTTAGTGCTGTATTATTATTGGTTAAAGCGGTGTATTGGCTTAAAAAGCGCCAAATAACCGGCATAGGGAATTTAGGGGCCCCTATAGTTCCCCCATTATCCCAATCAATATATTTCTCCAGCTGTTGGAAAGTATCATCCAGGATATTGGTAGAAAATTCTTGTCTGTCGGTTTGATCGAACTGTAATCTGTTGGTACTGGAAACATTTAAGGCTTCAGCAAAATTATCTGCTGATTCAGCTAATTTTTCCCTGTTATTTTGAAAAGCTAAGGCTATATTATCCAATAAGCCCATCCAGTTCTTTTTAGGAAAATAGGTGCCGCCATAAAAAGGCTTTTGATT
>JBEPWY010000326.1:0-4335 GCA_041642185.1 Marivirga sp. | reverse complement strand
GGAATAGGCAAGCACCCCTTTTAGATCTGTCCGGAAAAGAGTATGCACTGCCGCATAAAACATAGTAATCCCTCCGATGATAATCAGGCTAGTGTTCCAGAATTCCTGATTTCCCAGGACAGGTGTGAAACGTAGCAATAAATAAATACCAGCTTTCACCATGGTCGCCGAGTGCAGATAGGTAGAAACAGGCGTGGGCGCCTTCATGGCCCCAGGAAGCCAAAAATGAAATGGGAATTGTGCTGACTTGGTAAAAGCCGCACCAAAAAAGAGAATTACAATCAGAAGATAGAATTCGCTTTGTGCAATGACCCCGCTCATATCAACCATTTCGGAAATACTGTAAGTGCCGGCGACATTGCCTAAAAGGAGGGATCCTGCCAACAGCAGAACTCCTCCGGATCCTGTTATAGCCAACGCAAGAATAGCTGATTTTCTGGATGCTTCACTGGTATTGTTGAACCCAATTAGAAAGAAAGAACTAATACTGGTAAGTTCCCAAAAAAGAAACATGGAGAGCAGGTTATCAGATAACACAAGCCCTAACATAGCCCCCATAAAAATCCCTAAATACCCATAAAATCGGTCCAGGTAGGAATGTCCTTTTAAATAGGCCGCCGTATAGGCAAAAACAAGAAAACCAATTCCGGTAATCATTAAAGTGAAAATTAATGATATACCATCTAATGTAAAACCTAGATTTACTCCCAGTGATGGAACCCATTCATAGGTCTTGGTAATGATTTCGCCGGAGGATATTTGACGTGTAAATTGTAAAAAATACTGGAGTGAACTGCACTTGGAATCAAAAAAAGCACTACCTATATTATTTGCCGTCATGTTTCTCGTCATGGTGGGATTTGGAATAATTATACCCGTTCTCCCTTTTTATGCTGAAAATATGGGAGCATCTCCAACACAGCTAGGGCTACTGATGGCTGTCTATACGTTAATGCAGCTTCTCTTTGCTCCAATGTGGCACAGTCTATAATGGCCTCGGTAAGTATTATCCTGGTGGTCTTGGCATGGGGGTAACAAGGGTAAATGCCCTGGTGTTTGCCACTTAAATAAAAGTGTTTTCCCTCTGCGCCAGGGTTTATAGACCTTCCGTAAATATCTATGATTTGCCCTTTCTCGTTCTTGGTAAAAAACAGCACGCAGTTTTTGAACTTGGGAACTACCGTGTTCTGCCTTGATTCCTTTAATATGCCAAGCTGCAGGCCGCTTTCTTTTAATTGCTTGTTCCACGTTCTGCCAAAGTCGGTCCCGATATACCCAACTTCCATTTTATCCGGGTCAAGTTTGCGGCTCCGTATGTAATGTTTTGCTTTAGCGGTTCTTTTAAAGCTTGCTTTGCTGTCCTGGGCAATCTTGCTTAGTACCGCTATCCTGGGCAGAAGGTCTTTATCTTCTTGTTTCTCCATTGGCATATGGTTTATGTTGTGTAATGGATTGGCTAATGATTTGGCTTTCTCTATTGCCTTGTGCTTGGTGCATTTTTCTTTTAATTGAATAAATTCGATGGTGTCGCCATTCACGCCGCATCCAAAGCAGTTGAAAGTATTTGTGTGGGTGTAGATTTTCAGGCTGGGATCCTTGTCCTTATGGAAGGGGCATTTGAGCATGCTGTTACGGTTGGGTTTCAGATTATAGCTGCTTAGTACCGTTAATATGCTCAAGTGCGATTTTATATCCCGGATCTCCATAGGTTGAAAAAATTTTTAAATTCTTTTTCCTGAATAATTATTCACAAATGTAGATTATCATTCCGAAACAAACAAGTATTATTAAAATTGTTTATGAACTTTTATTCACTTAAATTTGCAAATACTGGATTATTCAATACTTAAAACTGAAGGATACTGTATGAATTTCGGGGAAAAAATGACATTAATACGCAAGCAAAAAAAGCTCTCACAAGCTGAGCTTGGAAAGCGTTCCGGCATCAATGGTGATATTGTCGGGAAGTATGAGCGTAATGAAATGAAGCCGAGCATTGAGACCGCTAAAAAACTAGCCGATGCGCTGGAAGTTTCTTTGGATTACCTGGTGGGTGATGGTGATTTGAAGATTCTTGATAAGAAAACTTTAAAACGCCTGGAAGATATTGACAACCTGCCCGATGAAGATAGAACCAATATCTTTTATACAATCGACAACCTTATTAAAGCAGCTAAACTAAAAGCTATCTAATGAAAAGCCCGGCATTGCCGGGTTTTATCATTATCTCCTAAATAATCTTCTTTTAAATCTCATCAAAGGGTTTTTAATAGACTTATCAGCGGGATATAACCAAGGCCTATTGCCAACTTCTTCATATACTTTAAGCCACTTGCCCCTATCACTAAATTTCCATGACATTATTAAGAATAATAAGAAAGACAAGAATATAAAAATACCTATTTTTTGTTCTCTCTGTTTCAGGGGAACACCTTCTATAAAACTTATCATCGGAAAATTCTTGTTGTATTTAATGACTATTGAATCAATATTACATCTTTCAAAATAATTAGCCTGAATTTTATAATCATCGCTAATTTCTTTTTTTCCAACTTTATAGATATAATGGATATTTACCTCATCTGAGCCTTTTTGAACATCTATTTCAAGTTTCTCCGGTTCTTTCATTTCAAAAATGTCCCCTACACCATTTAAAGCTATTAACATAGCAACATTGTAAATTAGTCCGATGCTCCCAACAAAAAGGCCTATAACATAGAAAAAAACAACTATCTTTTTCAAAGCTTAATATTATTAAATCATTTTAGTTGCTCTTCCCCTATTTTAGCGGCAGATCCTGTAATGACAGATGTTGTAGTTGCTGCGGCTCTTGTACTTTTTTCTACGGCATCAATGCCACCTCCAATTGCATTTTGTACGCTATTAACTGTAGCATCGTCAGCCAATGGCAATGCCTTTGAAATTTGTGAGGCATTGTTAGACATCGTGCTTTGAATTGCTTTGGTTGAATTTTTTGCAACTTGCACTAATTTACCAACACCTCCACCTGCAGCACCGCCTATAGTTCCTGTTACAGCACCTGTTATCATTTTATCTCCCATGTTTTCTGTTGAAACATTACTAATCGCATCTGACATGCTGCTACCAGTAATCATACTTTCTACAACTTGACCAGTTGCATCACCGGCAGCAGCACCAACTGCTCCCCCCGCAGCACCTGCAACAGCACCAGCCCCAATTACTACCAATGCTCCACCTCCTGTTGCGATAGTAGCTGCAACTACTAAATCTACTGTGGCACCTGCAATAGCACCAGAAACTGCGCCTTCAGCGAAACCAGCACGTACACTACGATTATTCTTATATGCGTCATAAGCCCCAGCTGCCCCTCCAACAACACCTCCTATTATTGTCCCAATGAAGTCACCATTTATGTCAATTTGTTTAATAGGATTGCCAGCGCAATAACTGTAAGTAGAAAAAGGGTAATATGATTCAGAGTAGCGATCCTGCGTGTGGAACCTGGCCAGAGTGGGGTCATAAAACCTTGCCCCGTAGTCATACCAGTCCAGCCCGTGGTCTTCATACAGTTCTTTGCCGTTGTATTGATAGGGGTTGTCGGGTTCGGAACTCTCGAATGACATCCCGAAAGGATAGTAGTCGTTGACCTGTAGGATGTCAGGGGTGGGGGTGGCGGAGTTGTCGGTGAAGCATACCCTAACACTGCCCAGGTGGTCTTTGATGAAGTACTGGTATTGATAGGTTGAGGTTTCCACGAGTTTTATTCTTCCTTCTGGTGTGAGGAGATGTTTTCTGGTTTAATTCTTCCTTAAAATTAGGTTTTCTTTCTTAATCTCGAAATAAGATCACTCAATAGGGTGTGATTTTTCGTTTGAGTGGGGTTTGAAAGAGGCTATGGGGTTTATGGGACCGGGCTGGTATAGTTTATCCTCTTAGCCTCTATTTATTTTTGTACGATTGATTTCCTTTTCCAAAAGGAGATGAAAAGCAGGTTGGTATCATAAAAAAAACCGGACAGTGCCGGGTTTTTTAATATAGTTTTTTTTATTTTTCTGAGGTTATACATTTTACCTTTCCACATTCACATTCAATTGCCTTTATATCTGATATTTGTTTTATTCCTTTAAATATTTCCACAAATTTTAAGTGATTTTGATAGGAATAAGAACAGTTAGAGTTTATCCAGTATATTTCATTAGAAATATTTACTAAATAGTCACTCGTATGAGTTAAGCCAGGAACACCACTTTTCTCAAGTGCGATTTTCTCAAAAATGGAAAATACTGTATCTGCAATTATTTCATCTTTACAAATTATTCTTATTAAATGGTGTTTTAGACGACTTTGCTTACC
>JBEPWY010000325.1:0-4338 GCA_041642185.1 Marivirga sp. | reverse complement strand
AAATTAAAGATGGCACATATTTCATCTTTATTTGTGGTTTTACCACATTTCTTATCTGAAAATCATTGGAATGGTAAGAATGCGAATGACTGTTTAAAAGAAAATCCAAAAATCCTGATTGATCTTTGGAGTCATTATTTTCTTCATCCCCATGGTTATGATGGTGATGGTCATTCGTATGATGATGATGAGAAGAACCTTCAGCTACCTCAACTAGTTCATGCTGCTGATGATTATGAGGAAATGCCTGATGCAGCAAAAGTAGGCTGAATATGCTCAGAAAGATAGATGCCGATATGTATTTAAATTTCTGCATTAATATTATAAAGGTACATTATTTATTATTAGATACCCAAATTCAGCTAAGGCATATAAAATCTCACAATAATTGGCTGTATTTTTTTAGTCGTCAAAATTGACTATGAATAAAAAAACAATTAGCTTCATTTTTAAATGCACTTTAGTTTAAGCTTGTTTTCCTATCTAAAGCCAAACGTTTTGGATCAATTTATCTCTTGTAATATATTGAAGTGACACACCACTATGTGTAATGCGAAAATTCCAAAAAGATACAGTCTTATGACTGCTAATTTCGGTGATAATGTAAATGAATTAATTTATTCTCTGACTGATGTCTGATTTAGTGTTTAATAATTGATAAAGTAAGCTGATAAAGAGTTTTCTGTGAGGTTTTCGGGGACGTAAGCATCAGAGTCCTCTGGGATAGACTATGATGAGGCTAGGAAATCCTATGAAGAATGCTGATGGAGTGCCTGAATGATGGCTAGCGACTAAAAAGATTTAAACCTCTTATTAATGCACCCACATAAATAAGAGGGTTGTCACTACTTTATCCATTTTTCATTATTTGATTCATCAATATCTATCAATATTTTATTAGGATCAACCACTACGCTAGTAGGTCTTTTATTTACAGTTAAAGTAAGTTCCGTAAGTTCTCCTGTTATTTGATGAGGCTGCAGGTACAATACATTTTCAGTATTGTATTTATCCCCAGTATAAACACCTATTTTTAGTGCTTGATCTATTATTTCTTCAGTAGCATTGCCAAAACCATCTTCTTCAAATTTTTTGGCTTTAATCACCATATCAATCTGATATTTTCCATTAGTTAAAGCAGTGCATTTTACCTTGTCCATTGCCAAATCATATACCACAATTTTTTTAAACCAATCATCCAATAAAGCATGTTTGTTTTCTGGAGTAACTTTATATAATTCCGTTAAAAAGTCTTCCACACTTGGCGGATTTTTTGGATAAGCAAATTTCTCAATAAGAGTCCTCAGTACTTTATTGAGCTCTTGCTCTCCTATCAAATCCTGTACGGCATACATCACTTTTAAACCTTTGCTATAAGGTATATGTGGATGATTGTAAACAGCTTTGTATAAAGGAACTTCTTCTTCAAATCCTCTAGAACTTAAGTAAATATCTTGTTCTATAGTTAAGGCATCAGTCACCAACTTTTGGTTTTGATAGGCATTTTTATAAATCATGATTTCGGTATATTGTGCCAGTGTTTCGCTCAACACAATTCCTCCTTCCATTACAGGCGCATCCAGCTGTCCGCCCCACCACTGATGACCCAATTCATGCCCTACAAATTTAGCGATTACATCTATATCAGTTGAATCCTCAATTTTAGAGATAAATCCTACTTTTTCATTATGATAAATGCTGTTGGGATATGCTGTTGCAGCGAAACCACCAGTAAAACTAGCCACTTCCACATAGCGAAAGTGCTCATATTGGTAGTCGCCAAACTCATTGTTACAATAGTCCAGCGTTTGCTTTATGGCTGTGATAATCCGGTCAACATTATATCCATGTTTAGGATGATAATAAATTTCTATTTCAGTATCATTATGATTAGCTTTCTTAAGACTGTATCTCGCTGTAGCAAATGCAAATCGAAATGGAATAGGTCGATCCATCTTATAATGAAAGTAGTTCCGATCATTTTTAGCCCATTTTTTCAGTAGATTCCCCTGCCCTATTGCAGTTTGCGGTGCTTCGGTGGAAACTACCGTTTCATACTCGATATAATCATGAAACTTTTTTCCATTTGCCTTATCCTTTTCAAATTCTGCTATAGTATTGATATGTTCCTCTCGCTTCTGCAAGCCTAGCGCTTTACGAGTATCCTCATTGCTAATTTCCATTTCAGTATTGTATCCAAACTGTGGGAAATAATTGCTGATGCGCATAAAAGAACCATTTTGAATGATTGCATTATGAAGTATATGTTCATTAAATCCGGACCAGGAATAGTTAAACTCAAAATACATATCCCTCTGATCCTCTTGTAATAAAGGCTGATCAAAGTTGATCCAAAAATGACCGAACTCCTCATCGGATTTGCTCAAGTGTGCCCCGGATATATAAATCGAATCCAACTGCGAAGCTCTGTGTAAATACAATAATGCCTTTTTAATTGGTTTATTCTCCTTATTGATGATTTTGTAGTTTGCTTTTACTTTATAGCGCTGTTCGCTTGGAAATAAATCAACGGCTGATTTTACTGATGTAATAATTGGTTGTGGCATATTTTCAAATTCCTTGTAAAGGGTTTCATAATTTACACTCCAATCTTTCTTCTCTTCTATAGTGTAGTATTCATTCCATATGTTAGTCTGGTAAAATATAAAACCACCACTCCCTAAAAGAAGGCATACTGCAGCTGCCATTAAAAGAATGCTTCGCTTATTTAAATATTGTCGGAATTGCTTCATTCGGTTTTGAATATTCATTGCTTTACCTCTTTTCCAAAAACCGTAAGTCAAAAAACCAAAAATGATAGCCCAAGCCAAAGAATAGAGCATTCTCCAATGGAAAGCACGGGCATAATCTCCAAAGCCATTGAAATCGGAATAATCAACGGGGGCTAAAGTAAATAAGGGAGCTGCATATCGCATTAACGGATGTTCAATGCCTACTAATACACTTAATGGAGAATTGATAAGTAAAACAAGTAAAGCAGTTAGTACCATTCCTAAATAGCGATTATGCACTAGAGATTGAATAAGTAAAGATAATGCCGCCACCAAAACCAATGGTAAACCAGCATAATAGAACACTTTTGCGTATAAAAGTGGCTCTATATCCATATAGCCCATCGTTAACTGGACAAGTATGGAAATTAAAATGCTAATACTTATCAATAAGATCGAAATAATACACAATGCAACAAAGTTGGAAGAGTACAAAACAAAATTTCGAACTGGAGCAGCATCATAAATAGTGTCAATTTTCAGTATAATTTTGCGCCATATCTGTTCATTGCTATAAAAAATCACTACTAACAAGCCAAACATTGGCAATAAATCCATAATTTGGTTGACCATATTGGCTGTTAGGGGATAAGGACCTTCCATTCTCCTTCCACCACTCAACATACCATAAAGTTCCATTCCATAAATAAAAGCCCATAGCATTAAAATGATTATAAATGGAATCGATTTGATGATGTTTTTTAGTTCTATTTTAAATAAAGACCACCACATTTGCCTTTGAGCTTTAATACTTTTTGCATCCGAAATTATAGGCGTATACAATAATTGCGGTGTAAACTCAACTAAAGTAGAAGCTGATTTCTTTTTCTTTTTTACCTTTAAAGTATTAAAAGAATAATAGCGATAAGTAAACATCAAACTAATAATGGAAATCCCGAACCAAATCAATCGATTAAGTAAGAAATTACCACTCAATACGATGCTTTGTGTATTCATTTGCTGAGTAGACCAGCCCTTAGTTTGCTCAAAAAAGGCAGAAAGACCTAAAGGATCAAGCATTGCCGCTAAAGAAATAGCTTCGGATGAAGCTGGTGATGCGTTAGCCATCCAAGGTGCGTTGGAAAAAATCGCTCCTGCCATATACAAAACATAAATAAGTACTCCTCCTACATAAACGGCTATTCTGTTTTGAGTTATACTGGCAATTGCCAAAATGAAAGCTGAAAACAATAATACATTTGGTAGCATTATCACCAGTAAATTATACCCATAATGGATAATTGGAATTTCAGTCAATCTATCGGGTGAAACTGAATGCGCTAATGGAGCCAATGCCATGCCCAGCACAATAAATGAACAGCATAAAAATGCAGAGATTACCAATCCAGTTATTTTTGCACTTAAGAATTGAAATTTGGACACAGGCATCGCATTAATAATGCTATCCATTTTGCTTTCTTTGTCTTTTAATACCGCATTGGCACCAAATAAACTGACCAAGAAAATAGCTCCAATAGAAGTTAAGCCCAGGCAATAACCAATTAAATAAGGAGCATTGATGTCAACCATGGGGATTTTGATACCG
>JBEPWY010000324.1:0-4376 GCA_041642185.1 Marivirga sp. | reverse complement strand
CAGTAAATTACTGGAAAAAAGCTATCCAATCTTATAATGGGAGGGAAAAATAATGGTTAAAGATAAAGAATTCTATAAACTTGCTAACAGGATGATCAGTGCCACTAAAAGGCTTGAAAGGAAAGGCCAAACCAAATGGTCGTTGCAAAATAACATGATCTGGTTTAGCATTCTTCCATTTGTTTTTGCAGCTGTATTATCAGCAGGAATCAGTTTTTATTTGGGCTATTTTGTTTGGGAGCCCATTGCATTCTTTTTTGCCCAAAGCTTTTTTGCTTTCTCCTTATTAGAAGCTGTTAATTATGTGGAACATTATGGCTTGTTGCGTAAGAAAATAAATGAAACACATTATGAGAGGGTGGCACCTCATCATTCATGGAATGCCAGCCAGATTGTAAGTAATTTTTTCCTGTTTCAATTACAGAGACATTCAGATCACCATTTCAATGCTATTAAAAGATATCAGGTGTTGGACCACTATGATAAAGCCCCGCAATTGCCGGCAGGTTACCCCACTATGATATTGATGGCTCTTTTACCTCCCTTATGGTTTAAGGTGATGAATCCGAAACTGGCAGAATGGAATGAGAAGAGTGAGGTTGGCAAGTTTGCAGTTTGACAAGTTAGCAGATTGGCTAGTTTGCAAGTTATGCATGTTGGCGAGTTAGCAGGTTTACAGGTTTAATCTGTTTTAATTTTACCCGCGAGGATAGCTACGCTTAACCCCATTAGAGCGATGAATGCGAACGATAGTTGAAGATTCATCCAGCCAGCCAGAAAACCAACTAATGGCGGACCTAAAAGAAATCCAAAAAAGCCCATAGTAGAAACCGATGCCAAAGCCACTCCTGACGACATTCTTTTTGTACGTCCTGCAGCACTGAAAACCAATGGAATTACAGAAGAAACGCCAATTCCTACTATTAAAAAACCAATAATAGAGGTGATAAAATAAGGAAACAGTATCAATAGCAATAATCCGGCAACAGTACATATGCCGCTTAACCTGATTACCTTTTTGATTCCATACTTTTTAGTGAAATTGTCTGCCAGAAATCTGGTTACCGCCATACTGATCATAAAAGCTGTATAACCCAACCCAACCCATTTTTCTGGAGCATTTACCACCTTTTTAAAATATACACCACTCCAATCGAACATTGTTCCTTCCGCCATCATGGAACAAAATGCAATAAAACCTAACAAAATAAGGCCTTTATCAGGTAAGGCAAAAATGGGCTTATCCTCCCCTGCTTCCTTATCCGTTTTTAATAATCTATTAAAGCCAAGCCATGCTATAATTATTCCTGATACAGTGATTATTAAATAATGATATTTTAATATGACATCGGCACCAAGCATATACGCACCTATTATAGCTCCTGTAAAGCCTGCAAGACTCCACATCCCATGGAAAGAAGCCATAATGTTTCTGCCATAATCTTTTTCAAGTGAAACTGCTTGTGTATTAATAGCAATGTTGACCATATTACCCATTAAACCAAAACAGAATAGCACAAAACCAAGCATATAAATACTATTGGAGAAGGCGATAGCTATTAAACAAAGTAAATAAAGATTTACGGCCAGTATGGTAACAATTTTGCTATTCCATTTAGCTACCAGTAACCCAGCCAATGGTAAAGAGATAAATGACCCAATAGGTAGCATGAGTAATAAAGCACCTAATGCTGTTTCCGATAATGAAAATTTCTCTTGTATAGTGGGGATTCTTGCAGCCCAACTAGAGAAAATGAGGCCATAACAAAAAAAGATAGCAGCTATAGCTATCCTTGATTTCATTAATGAGGAAGGTTTATGATTTGTCATGAAGAAAATGACATGTTTTCCGATATGCTACAGCATTAAAAAAATTAATCTTTATTAATTTAGTTTGACTATTCTAATAATACCATCTAGCTTTACCCCTTCTTAAAAGCTTTCTTAGGTCTCTAATAAATGCGAGAGACATATAAAGCAGTATAGGCGAACCAAATGTTAAAAAGGACGTATAGATGAAAAACATTCTTATATGAGATGTTGGTAAATCCATAATTTCCCCCAGGCGGGTACAAACTCCAAATGCCTTGTTTTCGATGAAATGTTGAACTTTTTTCATAATATGTACTAAATTTAAACAATTTGAATCAACTTTCCTTTACAAATTCGATGAAATTAAATTTCTTTTTGTTAAAAATGATCAATACATTGCAATAATAACAATATAAATATAATTTCGCATTAACTTCCAAAATTTAATCAAATAATGAATCACATGAAAAATTTATTCTATGCAGTAATCCTTTTAGGATCATTTACCTTTTCGGGCTGTGCGCTTAACAAAATGATGAAAGCAGCTGAAGAACAAACTGTAGACGTTACACCTAATCCATTAGAATTACATGGAGAAGAAGTAGCATTTACTGTTGACTTACAATTACCAGCTAAAATGTTAAAAGAAGGCATCATCTATTCAGTGCAACCAACTTACGTATATGGTGAAAAAGAAATAGACAATTTAGAGCCTATTGTATTTAACAAATCAGATTATCCTAACAGTGATACTGAGCCTGTAAAAGCTAGTAAGAAATATTCTTTCGATTACCAAGAGGATATGACTACTAACGGTAAACTGATGATGCAGGGTACTGCAACTATCGAGAAAAATGATAAATCAAAATCAACTGAAAGAAGAGAATATGCTACAGGTATAATCGCTACTTCTCAAATGGTATCTCCATCTTACTATGCTGCTTATGCAGATCATGGATATAACAACAAAGAAGAGTTAGTACCTACAAATGTTAATTTTTACTTCGATCAAGGTAGATCTACTTTAAAAACTTCTGAATTAAGAAGTGATAGAGGTCAGAAATTGAATGCATTTATTGCAGACAAAAACGTAACCAGAACAGTTACTATCACTGGTACTCACTCTCCTGAAGGTCCTGAAAGAATTAACAAAAACCTTTCAGAAGATAGAGCTAAGGCTATCGAAGATTACTACAGAAGACAAATGAGAAGATATGACTATAACGGAATGGCAGATTCTATTGAATTTATCCTGAAGCCTGTAGTTGAAGATTGGACAGATCTTAAAAATAAATTAGCAGAATACGAAGGTATCGATCAGTCTCAAAAAGACAAATGGTTAGAAATAATCAATGGTTCAGGTACTTTTGAAGAAAAAGAAGACAGATTACATAAATTACCTTCTTACGATAAAGTTTTCAAAGATATCTATCCTGAATTAAGAGCGGCTAAAACTGAAGCTTTAACTGTAAAAGAGAAAAAATCAGATGCTGAGATTTCTGTTTTAGCTAATCAAATAGTAAAAGAAGAAGTTTCTGCTGATACTTTATCAATGGAAGAATTACTTTATGCAGGAAGCTTAACACCTTCTTTAGAAGAAAAAGCTAAGCTTTTCCAAGCTGCTACTAAAAAGGATGAAGACAGCCCTGTTGCTCATAACAATTATGGTGCAGTTCATTTAGAAATGGCTATGAATTCAGAAGGTTCTGAAATGACTAACTTAGTTGAGCAGGCAATCACGCATTTAGAGATTTCTAATAAAAAAGAAGAAAATGCTGCTGCTTACGCAAACTTAGCTACTGCTTACACTATGCAAGGTAACTATGAAAAAGCTTACGAAGCTGCTACTAAAGCAAATGAAATGAGCTTAAGTTCTGAAAACGAAAGAGGTTTAATGGGCGTTAAAGGTTCATTAGAAGTAATGATGGGTAACTATAGTGAAGCTACTACTTCTTTAAACAATGCTACTGATAATGAGAAAAACATGTTTAACAAAGGTTTAGCTCAATTATTAAGCGGTAACTATGAGAATGCAGTAAGTACTTTTGAAGAAGTTGCGGGTAAAACTTCAGGTAAAGGTGTTCACGCTAACTCTCATTATTTAGCTGCTGTTGCAAATGCAAGACAAGGTAATGATGATGCAGTTTTTGAGCATTTACAAAAAGCTGGTCAGGCAGATGCTGATTTAAAATCAAAAGCTTTAAATGATCTTGAGTTTGTTAACTATGAGGCAAACGAAGAATTCAGAAATGCGTTGAAATAATAGTTAATTAACAACATTTTGAAAAGCGCTTCCTAACAGAAGCGCTTTTTTTATTTATCAGGATTTCAAAATCAGTTGGTAATTGAAATTTGAATAACTATTTTTACGCTGTAAAATTTGTAATTAGATGAGAGAAATTCAATTCAGAGAAGCCTTAAGAGAAGCCATGTCGGAAGAGATGCGCAGAGATAAGAATGTTTTCTTGATGGGCGAAGAAGTAGCAGAATATAATGGTGCTTATAAAGTATCACAAGGTATGTTGGATGAATTTGGTTCCGACAGAGTGTTGGACACCCCTATT
>JBEPWY010000323.1:0-4392 GCA_041642185.1 Marivirga sp. | reverse complement strand
TTAAAAGCAATTATAATTTAATATGCTTTGGGAAAAGCAACAATGAAATTAGCCCCTTTTCCTAGCTGGCTTTCGCACCAGACACTGCCATTCATTTCTTCCACATATCTTTTAACAATAGATAAGCCTAAACCCGTAGAAGATTCATCTCCGGTAGGTTTTGCACTTAAAGTTAGATATTTGGTGAATAACTTTTTTTGATCAGGTTTGGAAATACCCGGACCTTCATCCATAATAGAAATATGGTAATAACCATCCATTTCATCCGAACTAATATGAACTGTAGTATCAGAAGATGAGAATTTGATTGCATTACTTAAAAGATTCTCAAATACCTGTCTGAGGAAAAATGGATCTGCATTAATCATTAAATTATCTTCAAGCTCTTTACTTTCCAGGTTAATGTTTTTAGACATTGCTTTTTCTTTGAAATCCTCTAAGGTCTCTTTCATAACAACAGCCATATCCACCTCGTCCATTAAATAATTAAGTGATTTTTTACCAATAGCTTCAAGGTCCAGGATTCTTTCTACAAGTTCTTTCAAATGTTGATTAGAAGACTCCAGCTTTTGATAAATCATTAATTCATCAGCATCCCAAGTATCATTTTTATATCCTAAAAGACTAATAAGACCACTCATCTGATTGATGGGACTCTTTAAATCATGGGCTACTATTCCTATTAATTCATCTTTCTGATTATTAATACTTGTAAGTTCTATATTCTTTTTTTGTAAAAGCTGGCGCTGATGGCTTATTTCTGTTTTTTGTGAATTTAATTGATTGAGAAGCTTCTCCATCTCATTACCCTTTTCCGTTAACAGAACATTATCTTTTGCTCTTACACGATTAGTTCTTATAAGTAATAATGCGAAAAGAAAGATAAAAATTAAACCAACACTTATAGAAATAATAATAAAACGCTGTAATTCCTGTTCTTTTTGTGAGGCTATTAAACTTCTGCTTTGAATTTCCTTTTCTTTGGTTAAAAAATCTATTTCATCTTTTCGGCTGCTCATATCCTGATCGCTCGCCAATGACCAAATAAGTTCTGAATAATCATTACCCAAATATTTCCTTATAATTTTATCCGCTTCTGCTTTATATAAATAACTGTCGAAATAATTCTTCACAGGCTTTTCCCATCCTTTATTTTTTTGATAAATAAACCTGTAGCCGTCTCTCTTAACCTGGAAATCACCTTGTCTTTTTACCTGAATGCCCTTATTTATTTCAATAACATAAAAAGGCAGGCCTACATATCCTATTATTTTCTTTTTCTTACTTACCAGCTGAATAATATTGGCTTCGCTGGCGGCTTCTATATGATCAAACTTCAACCCATAATTACGCTCCAGACTCCGAAGATCTAATTCATAAGTAGTATTGGCTATCGTGGCAGCCTCATAGCCTTTAATACTATTTATAAGCGTTAATGAATCTTTTAAAAAGGGAACTGAAATATGAGTAATTAATACGCTCACATCGGGCATATAGGCATTTGAAAAACCTACTGACTTAGCCCTATCCTCGGTACGGGAAATATTTGATACTCCAAAGGCATTTTCTTTACCTTCCATTACATTTTCAACAAGGTTTTCGAAAGCATTTACTTCTACCCAATCCTGAAATATTTTTACCTCATATTTCTTCTCTAGAAACCTAAAAAACGAATCTAATATTTCCTTTTCTATACCCCTAAGCTTACCGAATTCGTCACGATAAAAAAATGGTTTAGAGGGAAAGTAATAAATAGTTACTTTTCCTGATCCATTTTCTAGTATATCGTCCCAGTTATTCGCTGAAGTATTATTAGCAAAAAATGCAAAAATTATAAATATGACAAAAGATTTCTTCACATGGTAATTATAAAAGATACTTTAAACTTATAATTTAATATTTAAAGTATTCAGAATATTCTTGAGACATATATTCAAATTATAAGCTTTAATAGCAACTAATGCCTCATTTAAAAATTAAATATATAAATATTAGACGATTAATCTAGTGTGATAGAAGATAATCACGAAAGAGAAAAGATTAGTCGTTATTATTACTAAAATCACCTCTTTTTATAGATCGGAATATCTCAACCCACGCCATAGGATTTAACAAAGGGTTAACAGGAACAGAGTAGCGGCTTCGGTTATAGTTAGCCTGTTGTTGAACAAACCATCTATGATTCATTGAACCATCGGCTGGCAAATTCATATACATCTCTTTTAGCACCTGTTGATCAAGATTTTTATTGATATTATCGTATTGAGTAGGTAGCTTCATTGCAAGAAGTGCCTTTTTAAACGCGTCAGCTGTAGGAGGTAAATTATATACTTGCACTTCATTAAGAGTTGTTGTATCAGGCTCAAGTGTAAAAATAACTTTAAGTGTCTGCCCTTTTATTTCAGGTATAATATATTTACTTTTTTTAAAACCTACAGCACTTATAATAAGACTGTCACCTTCCAGAGCAGGCATAGAGAAAAATCCGTAGGAATTGGTTGAAGTACCTCTTCCGTAAATTGGAGTGTAGATATGGACTCCAGGAACGCCTGCACTATCCTGATCTAAAACCACTCCTGTAAATTGAATTACCTTTCGGTCCGCTCCATCATCTTCTTGTGCAAAACCTACAAAAGGTAATAATGCCAACAAAAAAGCTATTAATATATATTTCATTAACTTCATTCAGGACAAATATAACACATAATCTATAAGATTCTAAACGATTTACGAATGTAATAGTTCATAATACTTAAGCAGATATGTAAAAACTCTTATTATAGATATTTTAAATACTTCATACGAATATGAAGCTAATGACTTCAGCTATATTATCTTTACAAAATGATGAAATTTATAATCAATGCGTCTTAAAAATTTTACACTCAATTTTAGCGTTCAGGTTTTTAAATGTTTAGCTGATGATTCACGTTTAAGAATTTTATTTCAAGTTCATGAAAATCAGCAGATGTGTATTTCTGATTTGGAATTAATTTTAGACTTTACACAGGCAAAAACATCGAGGCACTTATTATATTTAAAAAATAATGGAGTCTTAAATTCTCGCAAGGTAGACCAATGGGTGTTTTATAATGTCAAAGAAGAAGTAAAAGACTTACTTTCACAAATGTTCCGTTTTGTAGAAAAAGACCAGATGCTACAAAAAGATTTAGAAACTTTTAAAGTAATGTATTCAAATAGGGAATTAGCTTTAAATAAATTACACAATAGAAAATGGATAAACTAAAGTCATACCAACATATATTCTTTGATTTAGACCATACTTTATGGGATTATGAGAGAAACTCCGCAGAAGTACTTAATGAACTGGTAGAAAAATATAAATTAACAGAATTGGGAATTCCTGATACTATTGCATTTTCTGATACTTTCGATAAGGTAAATAAGGATTTGTGGAGCGAATTTAATAAAAATAAAATTTCAAGGGCAGCTATACGTGAACAAAGATTTTTAAAAATACTAGCTAACTATAAAATTGAAGATAACATTCTTTGTGAAAAGCTTTCAAATGAATACCTCATGCAGTGCCCAACAAAACCACACCTTTTACCTTACACAATTGAGGTCTTAGAATATTTAAAGGAGAAATATCATTTGCACATCTTAACCAATGGTTTTGATGACGTTCAATACATCAAATTGGAAAAGTCTAAACTAAGACCCTATTTTAAAACTATTGTAACTTCCGATGGAGCAGGATATAAAAAACCTATGGCTTCCATTTTTAAATTTGCAATTAATAAAGCCGAAGCTCGTAAAGAAGAAAGTATTATGATAGGTGATAACTTACAAACTGATATGATGGGCGCCAGAAATTTTGGAATGGATCATATATATTATAACCCTTTAAAAACAAAACATCAAGCTCATGTTACCCATGAAATTAGTTGCCTAAGTGATTTGAATAAAATTTTATAATGCTAATATTTATGGAGAACTTATAAGTTTTTCAAAGACGATATCGACTTAAAAAGAAATGCTTACAATATTGGTTGCAGTAATTGTTACTTTACAAATAGATTGGAACAATATTTGTTCAGAAAGTAAAAACTTGAAAATTATAATTAAAATCTTAACCTAGGCCTACACATGATAACCACAGCATTAAAAAGTTTCTTTTTTATACTATTTACAGGATTCATTCTTTCCGCCAACGCACAAAATGAAACTGGTTATCAGAAGGTACAAATTAATGATTTTCAAATTTCTGATGAGTTCACAAGTAATTCAGAAGCAGTAATATTGAAAGATAGTGGCTATAGTTATTATAATGATCGGTTAGAACTAATATTCACCCATAGTACGCGGATAAAAATTTTAAAAGAGGCAGGAAGAACCTGGGGAAATGTAAGAATTCCGTACAATAAAAAC
>JBEPWY010000322.1:0-4433 GCA_041642185.1 Marivirga sp. | reverse complement strand
TTTGGTGATACTGCAAAAATTATTTATCTTTACGACGCGGCAGCACGAAAGATAAGTAAAAGGACTGTCCACGGATTAAATGACGATATTGTGGAGCAAACAGATTATATAAACGGATTCATTTATCAAAACAAGAACTTGGCGATAATCAGTATGGATGAGTACCGATTATCTAAGCGTCAGGATGGTAGCTTCAGGTATGAATATCATTTAAAAGATCATTTAGGAAATGTTCGCTGCACTTTTACTGACTTTGATGGTGACAACCAACCTGATATTACACAGGCAGATCATTATTATCCTTTCGGGATGATAATTGAGGACATAGGTTATCGCTCCACACAGGAAAACAACTTCCTTTACCAGGGTAAAGAACGGCAGCCGGATGCCATGGACACTGATTTTGATGGCACAGCAGACAAACGTTTTCTCTGGTATGATTTTTCTGCCCGTTATTATGATGCACAACTTGGGCGTTGGCATGTCCCTGATCCGGCTAACCAGCATTATTCAGGGTATCTAGCCATGGGAAATAATCCAATTGCAAGGATTGATCCTGACGGATTACGAGATAATTGGGTATATTATAGAATGGCGTTGCGCCAAAGAATGAGAGAAGAAAGGTGGCTAGGGTATAATAGTTTCTCTTTCAATCATGCGGAAGTTATGCTTCGGAGAGACCAAATTCTTAATGATATACTACCAGAAAGACAAACGACAGAGAATAATATTAGCCATCCACCAACAGAAACAACCAACGCAGCTGCAGCAAGTGAAAATGATGAAAAATATGAAAACAGCGATAATGGAGATGGAAAAGCATCACCCCTTGCGAAAGCAGTGGCTGGTATTCTGCGGTTCTCACCATTTGTCGGTTTTAATCCAAACCCATTTATGGGAGCGGAAGCAATAGGAGTAGATGCAGGTGCTACTGTTTCTGGATCTGAAGCTGACATAGGTAAAATCTTTATACTAGCTGGACCAGATGCTGGTGAATTAGTTACAATGAGTGAAGTTGTAGGTGGTGCTGGTTCTGATCTTGGAGTTGGTGCAGAATTTACTCGGTTAGATTATACTGGAAATCCGAATGATTTAACATCTACTAATCTGGCTGGAGTAAGGTTCAAAGCATACGCAGGCGGAGGAGAAGGATTCTCTATTGGTGTGGCTTTTTCAATTGCTTCGCATTCAATGGGTGGTTTTATTGTAGGTACAGCTGTTCAAGTTGGCTTCGGATTTTCAGTATTTGGACCTGTTTATGGAGGTTATAATTATGGAGAGATGAAAGTATATGAATAAGTATAATTTAATTGGGTTTGCTATCTTTATGACAATATGTATTTTGATATTTCTTTATCAAATAGATAAGACGATTAAAAAAACAGAGGAAATAAGAAAAAGATATCCCTTAATCGAAATTGAAGATAGTTTAAATAGTGTTGTTCATAAATTACCTGTATTTGAAGGGTTTCTAAATAATTCTCTTTGTGCACATATAGTTTTAGTAAGCGGAAAAAAATTAACCATTTGTTCCCGTCCTACTAATAGATATTCTAAGCCAGGAGAAGGGCATAAAGGAATTTATGATTTTATCAAGAGTGGTGATAAACTATTAAAGCACACAGGTAGTGATACAGTTTTTATTGTCCGGGAGACCAACTCTGAAAAACTTAAATTATTTTTTATTTTAAGTGATAGTTTTAAAAAAGGCAAATAAAATGAAGAACTTCTTTGATTATCTGTTTTATCACTTATATAAGAGACAAAGAACCTGGTACAGCGAAAAATTTAGTGTTATTGCTGTTTCTATTCTTGTTGTTGCATTCAGCGGAATAAATCTGGCAATTTTGGCTTTGGTTTTCTTTTATGAAGGAGAAATTAGCATGCAATTCACTTTATTAATTATGCTGTTTGTGATAGTTGCTTTTGGATGGTCGCTTTTCTATTTTAGGAGCAAAAAGCGCTATCTTCAAATTATCAATAGCTACGGAAATACTAGCAGGAAGCGAATAAACAGATACAGAATTTATCTGGTTACATATATAATTGTATTTGCTGCTTTATTCTTTATATCGGTTTTTGGAAATAGATGATTACATGAAAAGTCGAGATTTTTGGTAACCTACGGCAGATTATCTCTAAATTCACATTCCGAATGTCAATGTAACTAGATTATGGCTAGTTGCCTCTTTTTTGTACTCAAGACAACTATTAGAGTCAAGGAAAATCGTAACGTGATCCTTGAACAAATCAGTCTTCATTTTATCACATACAGGAAAGGTAGAAATTTGTATCTCTCCTCCTTCAAACCGAAAAGTATCTGCTACTATTCCCTTCCGGACTGCATAATTACTTTCGAAACAGTATGTTATGTTAAGTTTTCCACCAATGGTAGATAGTTGATTGTTTTCCAAATTGATTGAATCTGACTGTAAAAGATCATTCTCAAGAGTATTGATTAACCTATAAAGTTCTAAAATCTCTTTGCTTTGGTGATCATATATCCGATAGTATTGGTGAATTGTCATATATGAAAAATAGGCCATGCTCATCAAAACGGAAGAGATTACCATCACAATAATCAATTCCTGGATGGTAAATGCAATTAGCTTCTTTTTACTTAAATTTCCCATTTATTGTAATTTACAAGAACCTTTTTTATTGAATATATCAAAGCATTGTCATGAGCATGTAATATCCTTACTTCGACACTAATCAGTAATTCGTTTTTTTTATACCTGCTGAAGCTTCTTTCTATAAGGTATTTGTCTTTTACGGTTATTTCATCTGAGTAAGTGGGAGCTTCATCAATTAATTTTAATTCATTTTTAGCTAAAACAAATGCAAAAAATTGCTCGTTAAGCCTATCTGCACGAAAAATATTATGTACCACCACCGTAGCAATCCCCATGCAAATGATCAATATAACAATGCTAATGATCGTCTCTACCAGTGTACTCGCACAAATTTTTACTTTCAATGTAGCCATTTGATAACTTTTTTCGGAAATTGGTCTCCTTCAAATGCTAAACCTACAAAAGTTTTGCCAAGCTTATTAATGTCAATTTCCACGTCCAGAAGATGATTAATATATAATGATGAAGGTGTTTGAAGTCTGAACTTATTCGTGATAACCTGCCCATGTACCTTGCCTAAAAATTGGACTGAATTTGTTGAAAATAGCTGGCCATTAATTATCACTCCTTCGTCCACATATAGCGGGAAAAACTCCTGATTCTGAACAGGCGCTTTTGTTAGGTCAGCGACAATCCCATTAATTCTACTGTTGGCATTAATCATCAGCATCTTGTTATCAGAATGTAATGAATCAGATAATACAGCAAGCACAGAGGGGTATGCGAGATAACAGTTTTCACCAACCCATATCGTATCGCTGGCAATACACTGTATTCTCGCTTTTGTTTCCGGTAAAATAAAGATATTATTAGCAAGTAAGACAACATCATTCAGACTACTCTCTGGCCCTACAATGATTTCATTACTCACAAGGAGGATATTCCCAGTGAGATGATAATTGTCAATTAGTAAGCTTTCAGGTTGATAAATAAGCAGTGGTTTCTCAGTGAAGCTTCTATATAAACTATCTTTTGTAATTTCTTCTAAATTAATAAAATCATAATCTGTTAAATTCAAATCTATACTTAATTGATCTTCGACAAGTTTTAAATCTTGCTGTGGTAAAGCAGGAACAATATCTTCTGAAAAGGTAATATTTCCTTTTATCAAATCATCACCTGAATAGTGTCTTCCTTCTATATATCCTCTTTTTATTCCTGATTTTGGTATAATACAATCCCCAGTAATTTTTGTGTTCCCACAAACACATAAAGGAGATCCATTATCAGCGAGATAAAGGGTGTTCATTCCATTTCGCTTGTAGAAACCACCAGCATAACAATATCTTTCCTTGCTATAAGACTTATGCCATGATTTTGAACTCAGCAAATCAAGCAGGCCCCACTTTTTTTTCTTTATAGATAGGCTGTCAATATTCTCATTAAACATATCAATATAATAAATTCTGTTATATTGGAAAGTACTATCTGCCAAAAGCAAATTGATACCTGAGGATACATTTTGTCTCAATCGTTCCTGAATTTGATAAGAAGCAATTGTTTGACGATTAATCATAGAATGAAGAAAAAAGCCTGATAGAATAAGTAACACAACAACAAGGATGAAAATGGCATAAAGCATCAAAGAAGCATCAATTTTCTTAAATCCTATTGCTTTTAAGTTCAAGTAAGAAATTCTATTCTTTGCTTTTTGTTTCATGCGAATATGAAATAATCATTTCCTGTAAATCACTTTGTTATTTCCTTCCTTCTTTAACATTATTGAATCCCTGGTCACAATCATTAGCTGAATGTTTTCTATGAGTTCGCCCAAATTCATTATGTAAAATCTATGAT
>JBEPWY010000321.1:0-4436 GCA_041642185.1 Marivirga sp. | reverse complement strand
GATCTGCTGTTTTCATTTTTAACTGAAAATGCCTTGCTTCAAGAAAAAGACTGTCTGCTAAATTATGCCATGACCTCACAGCTGTATCAATTACCAAACCGTCCAAATCCAAATTGATTTCATCCAGATAAAATTGCTCTTCAATTTCTACTGTACCATTACTAAGTATAATCTGGTCAGCCTTTATTTCTTCGAAATAAGTTTTTAATACTGTTTGCAATTTTCTAGCAGTAAAAACAGAATCATTTTCTGCTCGGCTTAAACTTCTTGCAGGATCTATAAAAATCACCGGATTTTTAAATTCCATACTTTTAAGAAACATTTGTTTGTCAATTAAAGCTTCCATATAATTAACACCTTCCAGCTTTATTAGGGGAATGTTGAAATTATATTTGTTGAGTGTGCTGTCCTTGTTGGTGCGTGAAGGTTTAATAATAAAATCTTCCACCAATAAATCAGAATTAAAAGTGTTAATGCTTAAGTTTTTAAATGTCATTAAATGCAGACTATCAGGTAGTTTGTAGTCATAATTCCGGATGCTTATTTTGGCGTTCTCAAAATAATTTGTTCGGCTATTTATTTGATAATTTGTGGAGTCTAATTGTATATCGAACAATTCAATACTGATATTTTGTGATTTAAACTGTTGCTGGTTCTTTATGCGTACCACCAAATCAAAGGCAGCCTCATCTATTTCCAAATTTTTTACTTTTATTAAATCAAAAAGAGCAAGTAAAGATTTGCCAATGGTATTGTCGGATGTATTGGAAGAACTGTCGCCTGCCGAAACAGATTGAATATTAATTATAGGTTTGGGAATGATTACTTTGTCAATCAATAAATGGTTATCTTCATAGGCTTTAAGATAATTTATTCCTTTTAATTCCAATAAAGGGATTATTATGTGATAAATGTTATTACGATCTTCGGTAAAACTTTTGTTTTTATCAATACCAGGTTTTGCCTTTATCTCCAGATTACTGAAACTAAGGATAGAGTCTTTGGTAGAAAGTTTGAAACCTTCAAAAGTTAGTACATGAATACTATCTGGCAAATCAATAGACTGGTTGCTGAGGCCAAGATTAATTGATTCCGAATAGAAAACCTTTCTTTTTTTATTTTCAGAATCAACAGTGAAATCTTTAACACCAAAATTGATTGAATTTAAAGAAAGTTGGCTGGGGTTATGGTGAATTCCTCCTCCACGTACCTGAAAGTAATCAATTTGAAGCAAGTCCAGGTAGTCGGCTATAATCTCATATAGCTCACCTGTTTCACGGCCAAACTTGATGTCTTTTTTCTCAGGGTTAATTTTAGTCATCAATATTTGCGGATTTACCACTTCCACACCTTTTACAACCAATTCATTTTTGGTATAGATTTTAATAACCGATTTTAATTCAATATCTGCGGATTCAATGCTGACTTCATATAAATTGGAGATAGTACTGGAATCTGTAATAGATTGGTAATTAGTTGTGAGTCTTGCATTATATAATCTTACCGTTTTACCTATTACATTTAAATCAAGTTTTTCAAAGCTTAGTTCATAAAGGCCGTTACTCTGCTCTTTAATCAGGTCCACCAGAAGTTTACCTGAAATTTCGTTGCCTAATTCCTTCAATTTACCATTCACATAGAATATTGCTGCCAATACAATAATTGTAAGGGCAATAATCTTCAGTATTGGTTTAATTGCTTTACGCATGTGGTTGATGGATTATTAAGGATAAAAGCTGCTCAAATATAATCTGAAAAACTGATATATCATTTCGCAAACCAGAGAATAAACAATTTAAGAAAAATATGTGTAAAAGAAAGGGCAGAGGAATTTCCTCTGCCCTGATTTAGCTTTTTTAATTGACTAGTATTATATTTTCGCATTTCTCAACCTCAAGGAATTCGCAATTACCGAAACAGAGCTAAAACTCATAGCCAAGGCGGCAATCATAGGGGACAGCAACAGGCCAAAAAAAGGATACAACAGTCCGGCAGCTATAGGAATTCCTAAAGTGTTGTAAGCTAAAGCAAAAAATAGGTTTTCTTTGATATTTCGCATCACTTTATGGCTTAATAATTTGGCTTTGGCAATCCCTTTTAAATCACCTTTCACTAAAGTAATAGCAGCACTTTCAATTGCAACATCAGTCCCGGTGCCCATCGCAATGCCAATATCTGCCTGCGCCAATGCGGGGGCATCATTAATACCGTCACCTGCCATGGCTACTTTTTTACCTTCAGCTTGTAATTTCTTTACCTCTTCTAGTTTATCCTGAGGGAGCATTTGTGCTTTAAATCCATCTAAATTTAAAGTTTCGCTTACTGCTTTGGCTGTATCATAATTATCACCGGTAAGCATCATCACTTTTAAGCCTTCCTTTTGAAGGGTTTCGATTGCTTCTTTGCTTGATTGCTTTATTTTATCATGGATTACCACAAAGCCAATGGCCGTTTTTTCTTTTGCCAATATGGATACAGTTTTGCCCTTTTGCTGTTCGGCCTTTACCTGCTTTTGTAAATCATCAGAAATTACAGCCTCAACATCTTTCATTAATTCTATATTGCCTAAAGCTAAATTCTTATTTTCCAATTCAGCAGTAATCCCTTTGCCTGTTATAGATTCGAAATTCTGAACCGCTTTTGGCTCGATATTTTTTTCAGCTCCATATCGCATGGTGGCTTGTGCCAGAGGATGCTCGCTACTACTGTTGAGGGAGATAATCAATTGGATTAAATCTTCCTCAGTATATTCACTTGAGGTGCTTACCACTTTTTCCACGGAGGGCTTTCCTTCGGTTACAGTACCTGTTTTATCAATAATCACCACATCCATTTTGTTCATTTCTTCCAGAGAACTGGCATTTTTTATCAGTACTCCTGATTGTGCTCCTTTGCCTACTCCTACCATTACCGACATAGGTGTGGCCAATCCTAATGCACAAGGGCAGGCTATAATTAATACGGCAATGGCATTTACCAGCGCATAAACATAAGGTGGTTCCGGACCATAAATAGCCCATACTATAAAAGTGATAATGGAAACAATTACCACCACAGGTACAAAATAGCCTGATATTTTATCGGCCAGCTTTTGTATAGGAGCTCGTGATCGGCTGGCAGTATTCACCATGTCTATGATTTGTGAAAGCAAAGTTTCCGATCCCACCTTTTCGGCCTTCATGGTAAAAGTCTTATTGCCGTTAATAGTGCCAGAGCTTATTTTATCGCCTGCTGTTTTGTCAACAGGTATCGGCTCTCCTGTGATCATCGACTCATCAATGGAAGGTGCTCCTTCTTTAATTTCTCCATCCACGGGGATTTTTTCTCCCGGCTTTACCCTCAAAATATCTCCTTTTTCAATATCGTCAATGGCTACCACAGTTTCTTTGCCATCAACCACTTTAGTGGCTTTATTAGGAGCCAATTTTAGCAGTTCTTTAATAGCTGAATTGGTTTTTCCATGTGCCCTGGCTTCCAATACCTGCCCAACAAGCACCAAGGTGAGTATAACAGTGGCGGCTTCAAAATAGACGTAGACAGTACCGCTTTCTGTTCTGAACTGATCTGGGAAAACAGCAGGAAAAAATATGGCTACCACACTAAAGAGCCAGGCTACTCCGGCACCTATTCCTATTAAAGTAAACATATTCAAATTCCAGGAGACAATAGATCGCCAGGCACGCTCAAAAAACATCCAGGTGGCATATAATACTACAGGAATTGAGAATGCCAGTTGCACATAATTCCAGTATTTCACTTCCATCCAGCCGTACATCGGGTTATTGGGCAGCATCTCTGCCATGGCAATAATGAAAATAGGCACGGTAAAAGCCACTGCAATTTTCAATTTAAACAATAGCTTTTGGAAATTGACATCTTCTTCTTCGGTTTCTTCAGCATCCATTGGTACCAAATCCATTCCGCATTTTGGGCAGGAGCCCGGACCATCTTTCACCACTTCAGGGTGCATAGGGCAGGTATATTTTGCCTTTTTCTTTGCTGCGGGCTGTTCTACCAAGTCCATTCCGCAGACAGGGCAATCCCCGGCTTTGTCATATGTTTTATCACCCTCACAATGCATAGGGCAGTAAAATACTCCTGAACCTTTGCCTTTATTTTCTTTCTTCTTCGTTTTTTTTAACTCATTTGGTTGATTTTGATTGTCGCCAGGTAGAAAAATGTCATAGTTGCTGTCTTTAAGCATCTCCTGCAACTGCTCGATTTCAATATGCTCATCCATCTCTATTACAGCTTCTCCTGCTTTCAAATCTACATTAACATGGGTTACATGAGGCGTTCTTTTTAAGGCTTCTTCCACATGAGAGCGGCAGCCGTTGCACGTCATGCCTGTGACTTTGTAAGTATGCTTCATAGGTTGATAGCCATGTTCCTCTGAATGTTTTTCAGGTATGGAGATTATTTCGTAATTGCTGTCT
>JBEPWY010000320.1:0-4437 GCA_041642185.1 Marivirga sp. | reverse complement strand
ATAGTAGAATTAGATCCTGTTGATGAGGCTAAGGGCGTAGATACAATAATTGAAACCGCAATTGCTTTTATTAAAGAAAAGTAGTAATTGTAATATTCTAATATTTGGGCGGGTTGAAAAAAAACCTTAATAATTTATTTTAAAACTTAATTTGCTACATTAATCTTTTTTGATCTTTATGAACTAAAGTAAACATTTGATTAATATTGGGTAAAAACCTTAAATGTTAACTTGAGTATTCTCTTAAATGTATTTTTAACTAAGAATATATTGATAAAATAAAAACATAATAATTTCTTAATAATCTTACATATCTTCAATAGTCAAATAGTCTGTTTTTGACAAAATAAAGAATCAACTTTTCAAAGTATTATTTATCCACATTTTACTCAAGTTATCCACAAGTAATTAACTAAACTATATAAGTATTTGTTTATCAACTAGTTAGGTGATTATTGTTGAGTGTAGCGATTGTGGACAAGTGTCAGTGGTTCAGGCTGTTGTTGTTTTTGACTCCAGTATATTAATTATATTCACAGGTGTAATAAATGTTATCACGGCTTAATCAATTTGCTGTCTGATTAGCTTTTTTCGGTATGCATTAAATATTCTTGACTTAGAAACGAAGCCTACATATTTGCCGTCATCTATTACCGGTAAATTCCACGCGCCTGTTTTTTCAAATTTAATCATGACAGATTGCATGCTTTCCATACTGGATACATAAGTAGGTGGGCTGTGCATGAGCGTATTAACAATTATATTTTTTCTGGATTCAGCATCAAACATTATTTCCCTGATATCATCTAAAGTGACTATTCCAACAAGTTGCTGAGTTTCATTTACTACCGGAAAGATATTACGCTTTGAAAAACGAACAAGGCCTACTAATGTACCTAAAGAAGCATTTGGATCAATGGTTAATAAGTCTGTTTCCACAATTTTCTTCAGATCAATTAGACTTAAAACCTGTCGATCTTTATCATGATAAATTAAATCCCCTTTTTCAATCAATGGCTTCGTATATAAGGAGTATTTCTCAAAATAAGATATTGTACTATATGAAATAGCAGAGACAATCATTAGTGGTACGAAGAGTGTATAGCCGCTGGTTATTTCTGCAATCAGGAAAATAGCAGTCAAGGGAGCGTGAAGGACGCCACTCATTACTCCACTCATACCCACAAGTGTGAAATTACTGGTGCTTAATGGCTCAGCTATTTCAAGTAAATTAATTAAATAGGCAAAGAGGTATCCAGTAATGCCGCCAATAAAAAGGGAAGGTGCAAAAATACCACCACTACCTCCTGAGCCTATCGTAAGTGCTGTGGCTACAGGTTTTACCAATAAAATGGCAATTACAAATATTGCTATAAATAACACAGAGTCCAGTTCATTAAAAAATAAACTGTTATTTAAAATAGCAGTAGCATTTCCTTCCAGTAGGAATTTAATGGTTTCATAACCCTCTCCATATAAAGGGGGAAGAATAAAAATTAAAAACCCTAGAGAAATACCTCCTACAAGAGCTCTGTTTAAATCTCCTTTCACGTTATGGATCAGTCCTTCTACTTTTCCTACTACCCTAGTGAAATAAAGAGATACCAAGCCAGTGAACACCCCCAGGAATAAATAAAATGGAGTGTCGGCTGCTGTAAATCCTTCTGTTAATGTAAAGGAAAATAAAACATCATCACCTAAAAGAGTAAGTGATACAAGAGTCCCTACTACTGAAGCTATCAATAAAGGAATAAATGAACTAATGGTGATTTCAGAAAGGATTACCTCTATGCTAAAGATAACACCGGCTATAGGGGAATTAAATATAGCTGAAATGGCTCCAGCCGAACCGCATCCTATCAATAGCGTACGTTGTTTGTAGCTAAGATGAACCAGACGGCCAATGTTAGAGCCAATCGCAGAACCTGTAACAACAATAGGTGCCTCCAAACCTACAGACCCACCAAAGCCAACAGTTAGAGCACTGGTGAGCATACGGGAAAAAGTTTTTGTTCTTTTAACAATACTGGATTTTTTAGAAATGGTATACAAAATATCTGTAATACCATGTCCTAATTTTTCCTTGAGAATATATTTGGTTAATAATACGGTGAGGATTATACCAATTAATGGATAGCTCAAATATAGATAGTTAGCCAGATCTTGCTGAAAATCCCTGGTTAATGCCTTTTGGATAAAATGCACACCTTCCTTTAGTACTACAGCAGCTAAGCCGGCAATTAAACCTATTATACCGCTTGTGATCAATACAAAATTTTTCGTATTGATGTGCTTTACGCGCCAAATAAGAAACTTAAGTAAGAGATCGTTAAATTTCATGCTCACAAAGGTAAATAATTAACTCCTCTCGATGCCAATTAATATTGAATGAATTGATACAATATATTATTTGACTTAATTAAATTTTATAATTTTTAGAGAATATAAATAGCTTCCTGAATTTCAACTATTTTAGAATTTATGATTTTATATATTTAATCATTATTTCATAATTTTCATGAATAGCTACATTTGATTATATTTCTATCCATCATTTTCACCTGCTTATCGATTTTCACAATAAGTTTTCCAACCATCTGGCATGTTAATTGGTCTATTGAAATAAATTTGTTTGAAGTAATACTTAAAATGTATGAATATGGATAGATATAGGATAAGTTTTAGGTGCAATAAAGTTCCGGATCAACAAGATGGCTTAAAGGGCTTTAGAACTGCAGAATATTACGAAGGAAGATCTTATAATGGTCTTTTTGAGGTGAGTGCTAACTGGGGCTATGGTCAAGAAAATAAATTAATTTCGAAAGCCCTGTTTGAAAAGTATTTCGAATTGGTAATTGAGGAGAATTTAATTAAAAATTCAGCTTAAACAGAAGTTGCTATTTTAAGATTTGTAAAAGGGCTGAAGGTATTCAAGCCTTTTTACATTCTTGTTTTAAGTAATCTGTAATTCTTAATTTTATGGCACCAGCCATTTGAATATGTTCTTTTTGCAATTGTAAGAAAAACGTAGATGGTTAGGTTGATTTAATTGTAACACCTCCATTTCTAAAAAGTCCATTTCCAAAACAGTAAAATTTGAAGCGTCAAAAACATTTCTAAAGCTTGTAGTTTCCTTTAGTTTTTCCTTTTCTGTTCCCGGCGCCCCCATTGTGTTATAAGCTTCCTGTCCTCTTTCTAGATTTTCATAGGAATTAAGAGCTAATTCATTATTATGATGAATTATTATTTCAACATTTACTTTTATCTGGCATTTTTCTTCCAGATGATAGAATAATAATTGAGCTATTGGTTGCTGTCTAATTTGCTTGATTTTATTAGATCTAATATCAGTATAAACCTCTCCTCTGTTTTCGTTTAAATTAAACTTTCTCCATACTACATGCCGCATCTCAGGTTTATTATTGAAGGATGTACCGAGAATTACTAAATGCATTGGATGGTTTCTTTCCATTGAAGCACGTTTAAGTTCATTTTTCACTTTTTCTATTAGAGTTTTGTAATCAAGGGTGGGGTCGATCATAGGTCTTCTTTTGAGTTAATTTTAATAGTAAATCTAAACGAATGAAAATGTTTAATAATAAATTGTTTTTGAAGCTCTTAATTTTTCTTTCAACAGCCATAGCCTCTTTTTTGGTTTCAAAAGGGATAGTGGTTTTTAATTCCCATGGCTGGCCTCTTTTCGACCAGATTTTATTAAGATCGGAGTTGTGGAATTCCAGTCTTTTCTCAGGAGTTTTAGAATAGCCAGTATAGTATTTGTCAATTTTAGTGGAATACAGGATATAGACAAAATGCTTTTCCATGCTTTAAGAACTTATAGGGCATAAAAAAAGTCTTGCATGTCTGCAAAGCTTTTGCTCCTCCTCTTGGCTTACCGATGTGTCGGCACAGGCGAACCAAGGACCCTTCCCGCTCGAGCGGGATCAGATGCTCACCAACTGAGCTAATGAGGTATTTTATTCCTTCCATCCGTTTTTGATGATGCTTTCAATAGCAGATTTGTTTTTAAAGCTTTTGATTTTTCTCTCCACGGCCATTGCTTCCTCTTTAGAATCAAAAGGAATGGTGGTTTTCAATTCCCAGGGCTGTCCTCTTTTAGACCAGATTTTATTTAAATCAGAATTATGGAATTCCAGTCTTTTCTCCGGAGTTTTAGAATAACCGACGTAGTATTTATCAATTTTAGCGGAATGCAGGATGTATACGAAGTGTTTTTGCATAATTTTAGAAACTAAAAGACATAAAAAAAGCCTTGCATTTCTGCAAAGCTTTTGCTCCTCCTCTTAGCTTACCGATGTGTCGGCACAGGCGAACCAAGGACCCTTCCCGCTCGTGCGGGATCAGATGCTCACCAACTGAGGGTCACGTCCTGGAATAAGTTGACACAATTTTGAAAGAAATTGTAAACTTAAATCA
>JBEPWY010000319.1:0-4505 GCA_041642185.1 Marivirga sp. | reverse complement strand
GCATAAGAATATTTTACGCGTAGAACTTCCTTTTGATTTTGAACTGTTGGGGTTTTCTACCCCTTTACCTGATTTCCAGCTTGCCTGGCACATTAATAATGAATTGAAAATCAATTTAACAAGAGGAAATGACCATCAGATTGCCTTTAAAAACAATGAGTTTCTACGTACTTCTCATTTTCAATATAAAACAGAACACCTCCAATTTAGATTGATAAAAAATAAAGTGGATGAGAGCGAAAATTTTGCTTTTGTTATTCCGGAAGCTAAAAACATTGACTATTTCCTTTTAATTCAGGATGAAACAAAAGATTTGGAAATACTTATTGTAAAAAATACACTAAGTAAAATAAAATACGTAAATTTGGTTCAGAAAATGGACCTTAATAAGATGAAATCAGTAGATAATCTGATAGGCCTATAAGGTATACCTGTCATTAAAATAATATAAAACAATTTGATAGGTGCTATTTTCCTAATCAAGAATTTATTACTGCATCAATAGAAAATTACTTAAAGTATGAAAAACCAATCTATCAAATTTAATAAATCAAAAATAGTAGCAACCGTTGGCCCTGCATCCAACACTAAGGAGATGCTTCAAAAATTAGTAATGGCCGGAGCAGATGTATTCAGACTTAATTTTTCCCATGGAGATCATAAAGTACATCAGCAAACTTTTGATTTTATTAAAGAGATTAATGAGGAGTGGGGAACCCATATAAGTGTGCTACAGGATTTACAGGGCCCAAAAATCCGTCTAGGTGAAATAAAAGGCGGTGGTGTAGAGATAAAAGAAGGTGATGAGTTTATTGTGACTACCCAGGAAATGGTAGGAGATAATAAAAAAGCCAGTACTACTTATCTCGGATTAACCAACGATGTAAAAAATGGTGATCAAATTTTAATAGATGATGGAAAAATTGAATTACTGGTAAAGCATGTTGATGGGTATGATGTTCACACCTTGATTGTGTATGGTGGAATGTTAAAATCTAAAAAAGGAATTAATCTGCCATCTACCAATGTATCGGCTCCCAGCCTTACGGATAAAGATTTGGCCGATTTAAAATTTGGGTTAAAAAATGATGTGGAATGGGTTGCCTTATCATTTGTTCGCTCAGCTGCAGACGTTCTGGATTTAAAGAACAGAATTAAATATGCAGGCAAAACTTGTAAAGTTGTAGCCAAAATAGAAAAGCCTGAAGCCTTACTAGACATTGATCAAATTATTGCAGCTACTGATGCTTTAATGGTTGCCAGAGGAGATTTGGGAGTAGAAATTCCTATGGAAGATGTTCCATTGGCTCAGAAAATGATGGTGAAAAAATGTAATGACGCTTGTAAACCGGTAATAATTGCTACTCAAATGATGGAGAGCATGATCGAAAATCCAAGACCTACCAGAGCGGAAACCAATGATGTGGCCAATGCTATTTTAGATGGTGCTGATGCGGTTATGCTTTCAGCGGAATCTGCAGCAGGCAAATACCCTGTGGAGTCTGTTCAAAGTATGTCACAGACTATTAGCAGCATTGAAAAACATGACAGTATATTCTTTAATTACGGCCATGTGACAAAAGAGTCTGATACTTTTATGAGCGACAATTTAGTGCAGACTGCTTGTAAGCTAGCAGAGGAAACTAATGCCAAAGCAATAGTAGGAATGACTAAATCGGGTTATACGGCTTATAGATTAGCAAGCCACAGGCCAAAAGCTGATATTTTTATTTTTACAGGAAATAATCAGCTATTAGAAACTCTTAATTTAGTTTGGGGTGTAAGAGGTTACTTCTATGATAAATATGAAAGCACCGATAGAACATTTGCAGATATTGAGGCAAGGCTTAAAAAAGATAACCATGTGCAGGAAGGGGATACTATTATTCTAACAGCCAGTATGCCTATTAAGGAAAAGCATAGAACTAATATGCTGAAAGTTAAGGTGGTGGATTAATTGATCAGGGCGTTAGATAGTTATATTGATAACTTGCATTTGTGAAGATACAACCCAAACCAGTGTAAATCATTCAGGTTCTGAATGTAGTTTATCATTTCATATAACTGTCTGACGTCATCAAATACAAAACCGTGGTTCGCGTCTCATGATACACCAAATTTATCATCAATAATTATCAACTCATCTTGTTCAACCAATTCAGGGTTGTTTTTTGGCTATTTATATTGCACCTACGGTTATTTTTATTCAACACCTTCGGTGTTGGAAAGCCGATATTTTTAAAAACTGTGTAGAGACGACATATTGGTGAATCTTCGTCAAAGTGAAGCTCCAGGAGCGACATATTATTAAATCTGTAGAGAAATATGCATTGAGATATAAATTATACACTAAACAAGCTTTATTTCACTCCTAATGGATCTTATTATGCCCCTGCAATTATTTCTATTATGTTATGATCTTACCCCTATGAGGCAAAGTAAATTGTCCAAGTATCTCTTCGATTACAAACCCAGGAATTTAACCTCTAAGAGAATTAACATCCTTTTTGTACTTTGTTTATTTCAAAGGTATTTCAACATAAATTAAAGTTCCTTTTTTTTGGTCCGAATCAATCACCATTTTTCCGGATAAACTCTCAGCTCTCTTGCGCATATTAAATAAGCCGAAACTGCTGCCTCCACCGTTTTTGTTCATCTGGTCATCTACATTAAAGCCTTTTCCGTCATCCTCAATAGTCAATTGTAAAATCTTATCCTGAAGTACCAGTTGCACAAAAACTTCATTTGCATTGGCATATTTAATAATGTTATTTAAGGACTCTTGTGTAATTCTAAATAAATTATACTCAATATTCTGATTTTCAACCCGCTTCTTAAGATTAGTGTAAAATTTAAAAACAGTGCTGGTGCTGCTATTTAAATCTTCCAATAAGCTTTTCACCGTTTCAATGTATCCAAAATCTTCCACAGCTTTAGGTATAAGTCTGTAGGCTATATTACGAGTTTCATGTAACCCTTTCTCCAAATGCTGAAAACCGCGCATAAATTTTTCAGCCTTTTTTTCATCTAATATTTCGAAAACATTTCCTACTGCTTCAAAATTCATAAGGGCTATGGTAAGTGTTTGCTGCAGTCCGTCATGTATATCTCTGGCTATTCTGCTTTTTTGTCTATCTTCTGCTTCTAAAACTGCAGACATAATCCGCTCCTCATGGTTGATTCTTTCTGTGATATCCTGGCTCACCATTAAAAATCCAAAAACCTTTTTTTTAAATGTTAAAGGGCCAATAAGAGTCGATTGCCAACTGTAATTTTTATAAAAATCGAAACCCCGGGTAATAATGTTGACGTTCTTCTTAAATTTTACCACTTTATTCATAGCGCCTAAAAATGATTTTAGCTCATCCTCAGGTAAAAAATTGGTGATGCTTTTACCAATATCTGTCATTTTAATCCCTGCTAACTCTTTATTGATTTCCTTTATTATCCCATCTGTATCAGTATGAATAATCTGTGCAGGCACATTATCGGAAATTAAGCGATATTTCTCCATTGCTTCCTGCAGTTCCTTATGGTAGTAATTTTTTTGCCTAATGGCTTCCACCATTTGAAAAGCATTATCGATATCTAACTTTAATGCTTCAAAATTCTGAGATTTTTCATGGAAGCGATATATATGTACTTTGTTAATGGCTTTTAACATAACATCCTGATTTACCACGCCAGTAAGTAAAATCCTGGCTACATCCGGCTGCACGTCATTAATAGCAATTAAAAATTCAATTCCATCCATATAAGGCATTATCTGGTCTGTCAGGATAACATCTACCTCATTTTTTTTTAAAAATTCAATAGCCTTTTCAGCATCAGTTTCACCAATTATTTGATAATCAGCCTCCAGATTGGCTTTCAAAAGCATGATGTTTATTTCATCATCATCCAGATAAAACAGGCGGGGTTTGTTTTTAACTTGAGTTTTCATTGATCAATTAATTTACGATTGTTCTAAAGTTATTATTATATTTCGAAATGATAAAGATTTTACTTGTAGATGATCATCGGTTAATTAGAGATGGCATCAGGTTTTACCTGGAATCTGAGGAGAATATTTCCGTTGTGGGAGAGGCTTCCAACGGAAAAGAGGGAATCATATTCCTCGAAAAGAATCCTGGTGGTGTAGATTTGGTAATGACGGATATTAGTATGCCTGAAATGAACGGTGTTGATTTCACCATTGCCATTCAGAAACAATTTACAGGTATTAAAGTGCTGGCCCTCACTATGATAAAGGATAGCCAGTATGTAAAACAGATGTTGCAAGCCGGCGCTTCAGGTTATCTGCTGAAAAATGCAAGGGAAAAAGAAATAATAGAAGCTATAAATACAATCACTCAAGGAGGAACTTATTATGCTCAGGAAGCTACTCAGGCAATTATGGATTTCATGAGCAAGAAAAAGACAAGTGATGATGTTGTTTCTATATCTGCCAGAGAAAAGGAAGTTTTAAGACTTATCATAGATGAGCTGAGTAATCAGGAGATAGC
>JBEPWY010000318.1:0-4533 GCA_041642185.1 Marivirga sp. | reverse complement strand
CTGCAAAGTAAAGCTTTATCTTTTAAAAATGATTGTCTTTTTAAAGAAATGTATTCAGATGTCAGGCTGTTGAAGTGTGCAATTCCAAATTTAAATAGTGCAGGAATTGTGGCGAAGCTATAATTTAATGATATTAGCTACCTCACCTTTTAGGTTTAATATAACCTTCTGCATAATTCTCCCCTATTAAATCGGCTTCATTATTAAACTGAAAATCATTTTCCACTTCAAAATCAATGGTATTGGGGTTTTTAAAAGCTTCTAGCAAATCAACTGTGAAAGCAATTTTTGCACTCTCTGAGCCTAAAATTAATGATTCGGTCAAAGTAAATTCCTGAAATTTAAGATTAGCCTCTGTTCCTATATGCACTATCACACCTCTTCTGCTTCCAGAAGCATCGGTAAACTCTCCATCCATTCTAATAAATTTATAACCGGTAGTCCAGTTCCAGGCCATATTATTTGAAGGATCTAAATCACCCACTATCTCTTCAGAATAATTAGCCTCATTAGCTACACCTATATAAAAGCTGATGTCTGTATATTCTGCTGAAGGAATATCACTCAAAATTAAATTAAATTTACTATCATTTAATGGTTCAATAAGATGGTAACTTTCAGGAACTTCATAAACAGAACCATCTTTAGCGGTTAAAACTATTTTACTAATATAGGTCCTCCACAGTTTAAGTGAAAAGGAATTACCTGCCTCTGTAGTATAGAGTTGTTCATAATTAAAGGGTTCTGTACCTGCCTGATGCGTAAATTCCAGTTCCAATGAAGCGGTTTGTTCTTCATCATCTTTACATGAAAGTAAAAACACCAAAAGCAAAAATGGTAATAATTTAATTGTTTTCATCTTCAAATGGATTAGAGAATTTGGGGTTATTAATAAATTCTTCATCAGTAAGCATATGCAAAAAAGCAATGATATCTGCCTTTTCCTGATCGCTTAAAAATAATTGCGGCTGATCACCGGAAGCCTGGTTTTCGTTGCTACCTTCAATGATCAAAACATCTAATGTACTGCTCTGATGAATGCCATTATCATAATGCTCTATCACCTCTTCTAAGGTAGCAAACCTGCCATCATGCATATAAGGGGCTGTTAACGCGATATTCCTGAGACTTGGGGTTTTAAACCTTCCTTTATCGCCTGGCTTACCACTTACTGACATCAGTCCCTCATCCATTTCCTCATCATTGTCCAGCCCGTTATTATGAAATCCCTGCAGCCCATCGATAGCCCCTGAAGTGAGTGGTCCTAAATGGCAATCACCACAATTTCCACCTCTTAACTGACCGGGAATGGGGTGCGTAAAAAATAACTGCTCCCCCCTTAATTCCTGCTGAGTAGGCTGGTACTCTCCTCTCAATTTCTGATCATATTTTGAATTACTGGAAATTAACGCCCTTTGAAATTGTGATAATGCTTTAGCTATTCGGTCCTGGTTAATTTCCGGCGTACCAAAGACACCTGCAAATAATTCAGAATAACCATCATCTTCCAGCTTTGCAACCGCATCCTCCAATGAGGAATGCATTTCAATAGGGTTGGTAATAGGTTCTAAAGATTGAATTTCAAGAGAAGGCATGGCTCCTACCCATGTAAATTTTTCTGACCAAAGCATATTTACCAATGACATTGCGCTTACTTTACCTGATTCACCCGTTATACCTTCACTTACGGCCAAACCATCTGTAAATGCTTTTTTTTGCTCATGGCAACTTCCACACGACATGCTGTTATCGCCGGATAATTTAGTTTCATAAAAAAGCATTCTTCCCAGTTGAAACCCTTTTTCAGTCATAGGATTATCCTCCGGAATACGGTTGTTAAATTCCCCAAAATATACAGGGGCGTTAAGCTCGAAAGCTTCTTCTTCCGGTGGTAGTTCCACTGGCTCTTTGCAAGAAATAATTGCAAATATTATTAAAATAAATACTGTGAAATTCTTCCTCATTTATAGTTCTTGAATAATTTACCCAATAGTAACCACCTATTTTTACTGAACTAATAGTTTTTATATAATGCTAATTTACAACCTAAATTTTATTTAAAAGCTGAGTTAAATCATTAAAATACGCAAATTTACAAAGCTTCATTTAAAAATGCCTATTAATAAATTAGCTATATATTTTATAGCTATCGTAATTAAAACATTTTCTTTTAGAAAAACATTCAAAACAGAAAATGACCTAATATATAATTTACTTTGTGTTTATCAGGCCTTTCAATTACCTTAATAAAATACAAATTTAACCTATGCGACTATTTACACTTATTTTTCTATCATTTTGTTGCTTCATCTCAAGTCAGGTATCAGCACAAAACAATTCAAGGCCTGATGATTTTCTTCCGATGGATTTCCATAAGGAAAGAAGGCAATTATTAAGAGAAAAAATGCCTGAAAATTCTGTTGCAATCATTTTTTCGAACCCTATACGTAATCGTGCTAATGATGTGAATTATATGTATCATCAGAACCCTGATTTTTATTATTTAACTGGCCATCAACAGCCGCATGCTATGCTGATGATTTTTAAAGATCAACAAAATGCCAATAATGAAAGTTTTAATGAAATTGTTTTCCTTCGTGGCAGAAACGCACTTGCTGAACTATATGATGGAGAAAGGTTAGGAAAAGATGACAGCAAGGAAAAATTAGGCCTGAATTTAGCTTTTGAGACTCCAGAATTTGATAAATTCCAAATAGATTTCAGTCAGTTCGACCAGGTATTGTTTTTTGATTTTGAAAATGATGTAAGAGACACAGACGAAAAAGGAGATCTTTATGATTTGATAGCCCAATTTAAAGAAAAAGTCAATTATCCGGATAAACAGAATATCTCAATTGAACCGGAACCAACCAAAAATAACCTTAATACAACTTTACTTAAAGAACTTTTAAGTGATATGCGTGGCATTAAAACAGCTGAAGAAATTGATTTACTAAGAAAAGCTGTAAAAATTTCCGCATTGGGCCAGGCAGAGGTTATGAAGGCTATTGAACCGGGCATGTCCGAACTGGAAGTGCAGGGAATGCATGAATTCATCTATAAAAAATATAAAGCAGAATATGAAGGGTACCCAAGTATTGTAGGAGCCGGCCATAATGGTTGTGTTTTACATTATATTGAGAACTACAAACCTGAAATAGAAGACGGTGAGCTGATTTTAATGGATTTAGGTGCAGAATACCATGGTTATACGGCAGATGTCACCCGTACTATCCCTGTAAATGGCAAATTCAGCCCTGAGCAGAAGCAAATTTATGACCTGGTATATGAAGCACAGGAAGCAGCTATGAAAATTTGTAAAGCAGGCACGCCTTTTAGCGAACTCTACAATGAAACTTTGCAAATTATTAATGAAGGACTTTTGGAATTAGGAATAGTTAAAAGCCTTGAGCCAAAGGATTTGATAAATCCTGAGACCGGCAGACATAGATATTACCCTCATGGATGTTGCCACCATATTGGCCTGGATGTACATGATGCAGGTAATTACAATCTGTTAGAAGAAGGAATGGTTATTACTATTGAGCCGGGAATTTATATTCCTGAAGGCAGTCCTTGTGACCCTAAATGGTGGGACATTCCCGTGCGTATTGAAGACGATTATTTAATTACCGCAGATGGGTATGAATTATTATCCAAAGATGCGCCCAGAAAAAGTGAGGAAATTGAAAAGCTGATGAAAGAGAAAAGTGCTTTTACTCAATTTAACTTGCCGGATTTAGAAGATTAAGAACAAAAAACTATATTAAAAAACCAGCCAGTTGTACATTTTGTGCAAAACAAGCTGGTTTTTTAATTGATAAATTCTAATAATTCTAAAATTATGTGTTTTGAAAATCTTATTTATCAGGTAAAAATGTCCATACCACAATTCGACTGGTTTTATTACCATGGCTAATAGGAAGTGTTTCCATTTCTAAAGCACCAGCCTGTTTAATGGCCGCATATATAGGTTTCAGATTTTCGCTTTTAGATACTAATGTAGAAAACCACCTACAAGAATGTGAATGATGTTTACTTTGAACCACCATATTGGTCACAAATTTTCTTTCACCTCCTTCACACCAAAGCTCATTACTTTGTCCTCCGAAATTTAAAACCGGCTCATTTACCTTTTTCTCTCTACCCAGATTTTTTAATTTTCGCATTGTACCGGCCTGCGCTTCTTCAGCTGACGAATGAAATGGCGGGTTGCAAATGCTCAAATCATAAAACTCATGCTTTTTAATAACGCTGTTAAAAACATCTGATTTCTTGTTCTGCAAGCGAAGATTGATTTTACTTTCAAGGGCTTTATTCTTATCAATGATTTTCTGAGCCGAACGGATAGCTTTAGGATCTATATCAGTCCCCATAAATGACCAACCAAATTCTTTATGGCCTATGATCGGGTAAATACAACCTGCGCCTACTCCTATATCCAGACAATTCACTAGCTCTCCTTTTGGGATTACTCCTCCTTTTCTTTTCCCTAAAAATTCAGCCATATGATGCAGATATTCTGCTCTTCCA
>JBEPWY010000317.1:0-4546 GCA_041642185.1 Marivirga sp. | reverse complement strand
TGGCTGTTACCTTCAACCTTGATTGGCCTTCCTTCGCGGGTTTTAACTACTATACTTGCGTATTCTCCACCTTCTGCATAGGTAGAAGCATAATAATTTGGAATACCAGGATCTACATCCACAGGTTTATTAAGATAAGGAATAGCTTTTCTTACCGGTGCTTCACAAGCAGCCAGAGAAGCGGCGGCTACTCCAAAACCCATCATTTTCAAAAAGTCTCTTCTTGAAGTTCCTCCTTGTTCTGATTCCTTATTGGAATTGATAGGTAAATATTCAGGAAATTCTTTTTCAGCATTTTTAACAAATGAAGGATCATTTGTTAACTGCTCTGTTCCTTTCCAATATGTTTTTTGATGATTACTCATATCTATGATTAATGAAATAGATTTAAAATTTTTATTTTAATAATGGCATTTAGAGCATTCCATACCCCCGATATCCACTACTTTCAATGGCGCACCGTCATGTGCTTTAATTAAGTCATCATAATAATCATTTCCTTTGGAATTAATTTTCGTTTCTCTATGACAGTTGATACACCAACCCATTGTTAAGTTACTCCATTGTTTTACAACAGCCATTTCCTCAATAGGTCCATGACAGGTTTGACATTCCAAACCTCCTACATTTACGTGCTGAGAGTGATTAAAATAGGCTAAATCAGGCAAGTTGTGAATTCTTACCCATTCGATTGGTTTAACATTAGTGCCATATTCACCCGTTTCAGGGTTGTAATCAATGGCTTCATATATTTTTGCTATTTCGCTTGATTCAGTTTTGATAACTGTATGACAATTCATACAAATATTAGCAGAAGGGATATTGGCACTCTTACTGATCATAACGCCTGTATGACAATACTGACATTCAATATTATATTCTCCGGCATGAATCTCATGTGAAAAAGCAATTGGTTGTGTAGGTTGATAATTTTGTTGTACACCCACAGTATACAAGCCATCAATCACCGTTTTTGCTACCACGGCAGTAAATATAAAAATAACAAAGAATAAGAAGCCGTTACTTTTTACAAGTTTGCCTATTTCAAATTTCTGGTTTACATACTCTTTATCTGAACTTTCAAGATCTTCCTTTTGGTTGATAAATTTCTTTAATACTGAAATGATCAAAGCCAATACAACTAAAATCAAAATAAGTACTACTACAAAACCACCGATAATCAGATTAAGGTATTCTGAAGGTATTCCACCACCGGCTCCACCGGCAACGCCTGTTCCATCTCCGGCAGCAGCAGCTGTTTCTTCAGCAGGAGGAGTTTCTGACTCTACTTTAACGTAAGCTAAAATATCTTTTATCTCATCATCTGAAAAATAATCAAAGCTTGGCATTACTGCTTTACCATATTCGTTATATAGGTTAACAGCGTAATCATCACCACTCTGAATTACTTTCTGGGAATTTTTAATAAAGCTGATCAGCCAGGGCAGTTGTTTCCTCTCATGAACGTTAATAAGCGCAGGACCTACAACTTTCTGATGTACTGCATGACAAACCGTGCAATTATTATTGAATAGCGTTTTACCGTTTGCAACTGACTCTTCATCAGTCGGAATTTCAGCTGCTTGTGAATAAGCTGAACTTGCCGTACCCAAAGTCAGCATGCCCACTAGGAATAAAACTATGAAGGATAAGCGCGTGATATACTTTTTTAATGACATATTTATTTGTTCATTTAGCATCTAAGAATACTAATAATTAAGACAGCACAAATCTACCACCCGCAGATTTTATTTCAAATACATTTTTAAGACTATTTTCAGCCTGAGCCATGGTAAATTTTCAATTTCAGCCTAAAATTCTGTTTTATAGCACTTTATTGATGATTGACACCTTAAATAAACGACCAATTTAGAATAATTATAAATAATATTTATAAATTATTTATAAAATTATTAAACAAAACAGCCTTAAAACAGTATCAGGAGCTATTTTACTTTCTATTCATTAAACTTAAAGAATTAAACATAATTTTCAGATTTTTTAGGACTTTTCATTCACAAAAGAAACATTAAAACATGTAATTAATTATGAATAAGGTACTTATAAAAATAAGGGGTTATTATACATTTTAATTACATAAGTATAAATAAAAACAGAATGTTTAGAATTTACGTTGCGGATAGGTTTTATGAAAAGCAATTACAATTAGTGATAATTATAATTGCTCATTTAAAAAGAATGGGATTTTGATATTAAAAAGAAATAATAGATCACCTGATGTATTCCTTATCTTTTGTTTTATTTGCCTCCCCTCTTGCCTCCTCAATAAATTTCTTCATCACTATTATTATTAAAATCATTACGATCAATACAAGAATAAAGATCACAAAAAAACCACCGAATATTAACGGCATATAATCAGTTGTATCCTGGTCCGCACCCTCCACTTCGCTAGCAGTTTTTGCTGAGGTTGTGGTTGTTGATGCAGCAGGTTCTGCCACCTCACTTTCAGTTTCATTCTTAATGTATGCTAGAATACTGATAATTTCATCCTCAGAAAAATAATCAAAACTAGGCATTACCGCCCTATTGTACTCCTGATACAGATTAACTGCATATTCATCGCCACTTTCAATAACCTTTTGAGAATTTTGTATGAAATTGATCAGCCATGGTAGTGGTCTACGATCATAAACATTCACTAATGCAGGACCAATAAGTTTTTCATTAATAGCATGGCAGGCCGCACAATTTTCTCTGTAAAGCGTGGCTCCTTCTGAAACTATTGCTTCATCAGTAGATATTTCTTCCGAATCTCCTTGTGAAAAGGAGGCATTTGCAGTGCTTAAACAGAAAATGAAAGCTAAAAAAAATACAAATAAGAAATTTTGAGAACCGGCACTGTAATAAAATGTAATCATGGCAATTAATTAATTAATTGAATACCTAACTCTTCAATTACATTAACACGATAAGATACTATTGCAGGTTTATTAAAACACCATAAATATCAAACTGACCCTCTAGCTGTTTAAAAAATAAAGGCTTCTGAATAAAATTAATCAGAAGCCGTTATACTCAATGCAACAATTCTTTAGTATAAATCAGGATATTTAGCCGGATTGCTTTCCTGCATCATATAGTATATTTTTTCTAATATTTCTTCAGGATTCGGTTTTGAGAAATAATCTCCATCTGAACCATATGCAGGCCTGTGAGCCTTTGCTGAAATAGTAATTGGCTGGGAATCCAGGTATTTAAATGCCTGTTGCTCTTCAACTACCTTTTGCATCATATAAGCAGAGGCTCCTCCCGGAACATCCTCATCTGCAAAAACCACTCTATTGGTTTTCTTCACAGACTCCACTATCTGATGATTTAAATCGAAAGGTAATAAGGTTTGCACATCTACTATTTCACAAGAAATGCCTAACTCCTCCAGTTGATTAGCCGCATCCATAGTTACTCTGCACATTGAACCGTAAGTAACAATAGTCACATCTGTTCCTTCTCTGATTACCTCAGGCTGACCTAAAGGAACGGTAAACTCTCCTATATTCTTCGGCATAGATTCCTTCAATCTGTAGCCGTTTAAGCATTCTATAATTAAGGCCGGATCGTCAGATTTTAACATGGTATTATAAAAACCTGCTGCCTGGGTCATATTTCTTGGCACTAATACATGTATGCCTCTTATGCTATGCAAAATCATACCCATTGGTGAGCCTGAATGCCATACTCCTTCTAAACGGTGGCCGCGTGTTCGTATAATCAATGGCGCTTTTTGCCCGCCCTTGGTACGGTATTGTAAACTGGCCAAATCATCGGAAAGGATTTGAATACCATATAATAGATAATCCAGGTACTGAATTTCAGCAATAGGACGTAATCCACGTAAAGCGGCGCCTATCCCCTGTCCTAATATGGTACATTCACGGATACCTGTATCCATTACTCTCAATTCACCATACTTATCCTGCAGCCCTGCAAAAGCCTGGTTAACATCACCTATTTTACCTACATCTTCGCCAAAGGCAAAAACGCGTGGATCTCTTTCCAGTGCTGCATCAAAACAAGCTTGTAAAACTTCTCTGCCATCTACTTTTTTAGCATCAGTATCATATTCAACCGGTACAACTTCTATAGAGGTAGCTGCATAGTCAGATTCACTATGTAGATGAGAACTGAAACGATCATGACTTTGCTCCAACACAGCATTTAGCCAATTTACCAGCTTCTGTTTAGCCTCGCTATCATTGGTTCGCTCAAGCCTTAAAGCCTTTTTTACCGCTTTAATAGCATCTAAGCGTAAAGGATTCATGACTGATTTTAACTCCTTTAGTATATTTTCTATTTCAGATTTGGCCTCGGCGCTTTCCTGAAAATTAGCTAAAAGTTGAAGGGCCTCTTTCTGCTCATCCTTAATATCATTGATAAATGCTTTCCAGGCAGCCTCTTTCGCTTCTTTAGCCGTCTTTTTTGCTTGTTCTTCTATTTCATTTAATTGCTCTTCAGAAGCATATTTATTATCTAGGATGTACGATTTGAATTTCACAATACAATCGTGTTCAGCTTCCCATTTCAG
>JBEPWY010000316.1:0-4555 GCA_041642185.1 Marivirga sp. | reverse complement strand
AGGCGTTTCTTCATCCACAAAATCATCTTCATCTTTATCATCGTCTTTACATGAAAGAAAAAGGAATGGAATGAGTAATAATAAAATATTAAAATTTTTCATAGCAGTTTCGTTTAAAAAAATAATACGAATATTCGTATTTGTATGTTGTTTCAATAAAAAAAAATTAAAAATTAATTAATAAAGTACCCATTTCCGAATTGGAAACCTTAATTAATAAGCTTTAAAATAATTGAAAAATTTTCTAATGTGATTGTTTATATTTAAGTCTAAAATTTAAATATCTCATAAAACAGTATTATTTAATAGTGCTTTAGTTATAGTTTGATTAATTCAAAATATACTTAGTCACTCTATCTATACGGAATTATTGGTTTGATAGTTTTTTAATAAAGTAAAACGGGGTTGATACCCTAAATATGCATTGTGATCTGACTCATAGAGTGTATTCAAAACCTACAATTTAAAAACCGATATCTCAAAAGAAATATCGGTTTTTAAATTGTAGGTTTTGGTTATAATCGCTCAGCTATTAATTTTTTACTAATTTATAGCTTTCTTTTTTACCGTTGGCTTCTACAAATATATGGTAGATACCTGCTTCAAGATTTGAAACTTCAATTGTTTCATCATGAGTTCCAACGATGTTTTGTATTGTTCTGGAATTGATTTGTCTTCCTACTGCATCATATAATGATACTTTTACATCCATTGCTGTTTCAGTATTGAACCTCACAACAGTTTGTGATTTTGCAGGATTAGGGAATACAACTACATCGTTAACTGCAATATTTTCTGCTGTTTTAGAACTTGCAGAAACATTGATTGTATAATCTTCCACTTCACCATAAGAGAATGTCTCACATGATGTAGCATTGGCATTATATTTCATTGTAACTCTCATTCTTGTAGCGCCTGATAAGGCAGAAGTTGGGACAGCTATAGTGCCACTTACCGAGCTTAATTTTGTCGCGCTTCTGCTATAAACTGCTTCGCCTGCATCATTAAAATCACCATCTTGGTTCCAGTCAATCCATACATTATAGGCCTCGTTGTATGTGGTACCTGCCCACTTAGGGTCAATAGTAATTGTATAGCTTGATCCTCTGTTAACAGTTGTGCTTAAATTAGTGAAGTCAGCATACCCGCCATTTGCACTAGACGTATTATTAATACTTCCTAGCTGAACCCTGGCAATCCACTCATCTGCTACGCTATTACCTTTAGATGCACAATAGTTGACAGAAGCTTGTGCAGTTGTAAAGCTGGAAATTGCAGAATAACTGCTGGTGCTTCCTGAACAAACTGTTCTTACTCTCCACTCATAGGTTGTGCCTGCAGTAGCACCTGACAAACTCTGAGAATTACTTGTTGGGCTAAAATCGCTCCATGTAGTTGTACCTGCAGCTCTTAACTGAACATTATATGACTGAGCGCCTGTAACAGCTCCCCAATTTAAAGTAAATGTAGTAGTTGTTACTGAAGAAGTTGATAAATTAGAAGGAGTATCACATGTTGCTGTTGCAGATGTGATATTTACTGTATAATCTTCCACTTCACCATAGCTGAAAGTTTCACAAGGAGTTGAGGCACCATTATATTTCATGGAAACTCTCATTCTTGTTGCTCCTGTTGCAGCGCCACTTGGTATATTTAAAGTACCGGTAACTGTAGAGTTGCTTAATGATCCTGCGTCATATACTAGTTCACCTGAATCGCTGAAATCACCATTATTATTGAAATCTATCCATATTCTCCAATACTCATTATAAGCAGTTCCTGAAAATCCAGGGCTTAAGCTTACTGAGTTGGATGAACCTGCTGCCAAATCTACTGAAGTAGAAGTGAAATCAGCATAACCACCATTAGCACTTGTGCTTTTATTAAGACCAGCAACTGTTACATTAGCAATCCACTCGTCAGCTACGCTATTACCTTTAGACGCACAATAAGTTGGTTCCGGATCTGTTCCACCACCGTCAGTTACAAAACCTTCACGGAAACCGCCTGTACTAAATAGAGCAAGCATTCTGCTTTTTTGTCCTGCAGTGAACATATACATACAATTATCATCTACATAATCCATATAGTTCATGGTCATGTCATTACCTGTAGCTGAACAGCTGTTGGTAGGGTAATTAGGACAACCATAATTAGGATTACCTGAAACCGGAGTATCACTAACATAGTCATCAGCGCTACAGTTACCATCACCCCAAATGTGGCGAAGGTTTAACCAGTGACCCACTTCGTGAGTAGCAGTTCTTCCTTTATCAAATGGAGCTGAAAGGAAAAATCCTGTTCCTTTATCTGAACTTCCAAAATATTGTGGGCTCATTACAACGCCATCAGTAGATAAGCTACCGCCAGGGAATTGTGCATAACCTAATATGCCCCCGCCAATATTACATACCCACATATTTAGGTATTTTGATGCATCCCATGCAGCTACACCGCCCTGAGAGGTTTTCTTCATGTCATCATTAGTCCCCCACTCGGTACGTGAAGATGATTTCCTTGTAATACCACTGGTAGCATTACCGCTCGGATCAGTAGTAGCCATCACAAATTCTACTTCAATATCAGCAGCTACCGATGCAAATTCACTTGGAACTAAATTGGCATCGCTGTTTAACTTTCTGTAGTCTTCGTTCAATACATCAATTTGTGACTGAATTTGAGCCTGACTGATGTTTTCGTTGGAGTTGTTGTATATTACATGTACTACAACAGGTATAGTTACTACTCCACTAACGGCGCTTCTATATGCATCGGATTTTTCAATAAAGCTTTGAGTTCTTGACTCAATTGAATTCATTTTGTCAAGCAAAGAAGGGTTTTCTTGAACTTGCTGTTCAAAAACGTCCATCGTGTGACAATTTCTTTCCTGAGCTTTTGCTGAAAAAGTGACCCAACTTAAAAGTAAGGCAATTACTAGTAATTTTTGTTTCATAATTTAAGTTTTTGGTTATAAAAAATTGTACTAAATAAAGAATCATGTTCTTTATCTAATTTTCATACTGCTAATTACTGAAAATTTTTAACAATATAAAATACTATTAAATTAGTTATTCATGGAATTAAATCTTCTTATCGTTCAAAAATAGCTATTAAATGTAGCTTGTTTTGGTTTTTTGCAAGATTTATATAAGTAAAGAGTTAATGATGTACCATTATTTAATTTTTTCAATTTTTAGACGTATGGCAATAAAAAGCAGACAAAAATTTATTTCTATCTGCTATTAATTATTTTTTAGAATAAAAGATAGGTGTTTCATCCCTGGCATATTTAATTAAGAGTATAGTCTAATTGAAATATAAATATTATGCTGATTTAGAAAATTATTAAAGACCAACCTTTTTTAAGAGCAATTTGATGCTTCGGAATAAATATTGAAAGGTTTTTTCCTTTCATAATGGGTTTGTACTGCTAATTGTCTCGAACTTATTATCTTTAGCTTCCGTTTAGCAAAAAAACAATTTTATGTACGTACCATTTAATGAACTTCATAATAAAGCAAGAGTCTGGATTTACCAGGCAGATAGAAAATTATCTGAAAAGGATGTTGAGTTGATCGAACAGGAAGGGAAACTGTTTTCCCAGGAATGGACCGCTCATAGTCAGGCACTGAAAGCTTCCATAGTTGTGAAGCACCAGCAGTTTATCATAATTTCTGTCGATGAGTCCCAGGCAATGGCCAGTGGATGCTCTATTGATAAATCAGTTCACTTTGTACAATTACTGGAAAAGAAGCTGGCAGTTAATTTATTGGATAAAAGCAAAATTGCCTTATTTATTGAGGGAGAGGTTTTTTTAGTACCCCTCTCAGGCTTAAAGGAGAAAATTACTCAAGGCAAAATAAATGAAGAAAGCCTGGTTTTTAATAATTTGGTAGGGAATATTGATTCTTTTAATAATGAATGGCTAGTTCCGGCTAAAAAAAGTTGGATGAATCGATATTTTTAATGGATCATATGCTTTTTCTAAAATGTATTACGTTATACTACTAAACTATTGAACTTTTATTATATAACATCTAATGATTAAATATTGCTTATCTATATTATGCCTAATCCTACTTTTTTCTTCATGTTCGGTATATAAAAAAGCAGAAAAGAAATTTCTGAAAGGGGAATATGATTTAGCTATCAATTATTACGAGCAAGCTATTAAAAAAGAAAATCAAAAGTCCGATGCTATATTTTATTTAGCGGAATCTTATAGATTGTCCAACCGATTGGAGATTGCAGCACCCTATTATAAACAAGCCATTGAGTCTGGTCATGAAAATGAAATGATTTATTATAATTACGCACTGGCTTTAAAAGCTAATGCCAATTATGATCAGGCAAAAGAAGTATTGGAAAATTATATGATAGATGCCACCGACCCTGAAGTGAAGGAATTAGTAGCGTTGGAACTTCAGAATTTATCTAATATTGATGAAATTATTAAGGATAAATCTTATTACACAGTAAATAATTTAAATGATATAAACACCGAGGCATCGGAATATTCACCCTTCTATCATGATGGAGAGTTATATTTTAAAGC
>JBEPWY010000315.1:0-4562 GCA_041642185.1 Marivirga sp. | reverse complement strand
AGCTTGTTCTCATCATCCATAACGGGAAATTAAGGTAAATTTTATTAAGTAAAAAATGGAATGCTTAAAGCGGTATTTATTAGCCAGCAAATTATTATTTATAAAATTTTAATCTTAATTAATGAGCAAAAAAAAACCATCCGGATAATATCCGAATGGTTTATGTATAATAAATATTAATATTAATTATTGACTACTTTTCAAGTATTTGTACAACTCGCTATCGGTAGAAAGTATTACGGTAGTTTCATCATTAAATGTCTTTTGGAAGGTTTCCATAGACATTAGGAATGTATATAAATTCCTTGACTGCATATTTCTATCATAAGCATTTGAATAAATAGATGCTGCTTCTGCATCAGCTTTACCTTTTATTTCTTCTGCCCGACGGAAAGCTTCTGACTGAATAGTCTTTAATTCTCTCTCCTTTTCACCATTAATACGTGAAGCTTCACCCTGTCCTTCTGACCTGAATTTATCAGCAATTCTGTAACGCTCACTTTTCATTCTTTCGTAAACCTGAGTTCTTACTTCTTCTACATAATTAATTCTCTTAAAACGAAAATCTAAGATGGCAATACCTAAATCCTGGGCCTGTAAATTGGCTGATCTTTGGATATATTCCTGAATACTGTCCCTACCTACCTGTATCTGCACCAAACTATCTTCAACAATTTCACTGATAGCACCACTGGAAATAGGAGTTCTGTTACTTGTCCTTACAGTTTCTTCCAAATAATTTTTAGCAATAAAATCTCTTGTTTCACCATCTAAAATATCATCTAGCCTTGACTGAGCTCCTCTTTCATTGGTTAAACGTTTGTAAAATTGCAGAGGGTCTGTAATTTGCCACCTGGCATATGTATCAACAAAAATGAATTTTTTATCTTTTGTAGGGATCTGATTAGGATCGCCATCCCACTCCAGATATCTTTTATCAAAAACATTGGCTTTTTGAATAAAGGGTATTTTAAATTGAATACCCGCTTCAGTTACTGGTTCACCAACAGGTTTACCAAATTGCGTAATTACTACTTGCTCTTCTTCATTCACTATATAGAATGATTGTGCTACTACTATCAGCACCACAACTGCTGCTACTAATAGTATGATTGTATTTTTTTTCATAATATTTTTATTATCGATTAAATCCGATTTTATTGATTTGCTTTAGCAGATTGAGAGGTCATTTGTAAAAGAGGCAAAACATTGCTCCCCTTATCATCCATAATGATTTTATCTCCTAGCTTAGGGATTACCTCCTGCATAGTTTCCAGGTAAATTCTGCTTTTAGTTACTTGAGGTGCTTTCACATACTCGGTGTAAAGCTGATTAAAACGAGCTACATCACCTTTAGAGTTGTTAACACGTTCGGTTGCATAACCTTCAGCTTTTTGAATAGTTTCCTCCGCCTGACCTGCAGCTTTAGGAATCACTTTATTATATTCAGACTTAGCCTGATTAATCAATGTTTCTTTTTCCTGTTGTGCTTCATTTACTGCATTAAAAGCAGGTCTTACTGGCCCTGGAGGAGTTACATCCTGCAATACTACTTGCTCAATACGGATACCCAATTCATATTCATTTGATAATTCTTGAATAAGAATTTTCAATTTACCTGCAATTTCAGATCTACCAACTGTCAATACTTCATTAACAGTTCGGTCACCCACTATTTGTCGCATACCCGATTCAGAAATATCTCTTAAAGTATTCTCTGGATCTCTCACCTTAAATAGATAATTATAGGGCTGATCAATTCTATATTGAACCACCCACTCAACATCTGCCAGGTTTAAATCTCCGGTAAGCATTAAAGATTCATCCTCTGCTCCTCCTTTACTAAAAGTAGATTGTACACCTACACTGGTTGTTCTGAAACCAAACTCCTGCTTTTGTTGCCTTTCAACAGGGACTTTAATAACATTTTCTACAAATGGCATTTTAAAGTTAAGCCCTGATTCTACTGTACGGTTATATTTACCCAAACGAGTAATTACACCTACTTCTTCGGCCCCTACCTGGAAAAAAGTACTGATAATAGCTACTAATACGACTATAACTACTACTATTAACCGAATGTTTTTTACTATTTTCTGGAAAGACTCTTTAGCCTTGTCTCCATCAAAATCAAAATCTGACATATATTATTTAAATTTATTAATTAATTATTCTATTTTTATTTATTTCGCTTTCCAATTATTCACCCCATTTCCACTCATTTCCCAATTCAAGCTCTTCACGTAAACCTTGATCAATCATAAACTGTTTAGTTTGTTCAAAGTTAAGAGTTTGTGCGGGAATAGTATCAGCATTGGCCAGTTCTAAAAGGAACATGCTGCCAAATCGTACTGTGTTTTTCAAATGATCCTCGTTTACCAATTCAAAATCATCCCCATTAGAATGATAAAAATCATATACCTTCTTATCCAACTGACCGACCAGGCCAACTACAGGCACACCTTCCATCATGTAAGTTTGATGATCACTGTGTAATCCGGCTTTATTGGTATTTTCATTAGCATAAGTACTATCTACCTTATTAATTTTTTCACCAATATTTTTGAACATATCCATCATTTCGGATCTGCCTGTTGCATTATAACCTTTGGGGTTACCACTCATATCAATATTCATCATGTAGCGGATATTTTTTAATTCTTCAGATTCTTTCAAACTACTTACTAAAGCTTTTGAACCTAAAAGGCCTTGCTCCTCACCCATAAACATTACAAACTGAATATTTCTTTTTGGTTGGATATCAAGTGCTTTAAATGTACGAGCCATATCCAGAATAGCAGCTATACCTATTCCATTATCTATAGCTCCTGTGGATAAATCCCAGCTGTCCAAATGACCGCCCACTACTATGTTTTCCTCTGTCAATTCAGAACCGGGTAAAGTAGCAATCACATTTCTCGATTTGATTACATCACTGTTGTTCTTCATCTGAATATGAGAAGTAAGCTCTTTACCTTCTGCAAGCTCAGATTTCAGTTCCATTCCTTTTTCAAAAGTGATACATACTGCAGGAATGTCAATAAGCTTGCCGGTTACTGATGCCGTTCCGGTTAATAGTACTCCACCGGGAACCTGGTTTATTATCATTATGCCTTTAGCGCCATACTCTATAGCTAAAGCTGCTTTTTCTGAACGATGAATGTTATTCAGTCCTTCTTTTCCATTAGGAAGCAAACCAATGTACACTAAAGCCATTTTACCTTTTACTTCTTCCTTATTCGCCTCAAAATCAGCTCTTAAACCATTGCCAAGATCCAGAATTTCTGCTTTTACATCTGCTGAAACCGGAGAATGGCCTAAGGAAACTACTTCGGGGATATTTTTATCATTAATGGCAAGACTAACACTATCCCTTGACCATGCTTCTACTTCAAATTCGTGGAATTGTACGTTTTCAAAGCCATAGGATTTAAATAAATCGTAGGTATATTGTTCAGCTTTTTTACCATTTTTCGAGCCAGTTAGTCGGTGGCCTATGTCAGTGGTGATAGTTTCAAGATTGGAATATGCCTGGCTATGGTTCAGAACTTCCTCATTTATTCTGGCTAAATCGTTTGTTTCTTTTTCTTTTGCATTATTACAGGAATACAGCAGTACAGAAAAAGCGATAACGTAAGTGATTTTACTAATTAATTTCATTTATATCTTTAAATATTTAAGATTAAGATTAAAGTTAAACAAAATCTATGTAATAAAAATCATAAATTTGACAAGAAGTAAATAAAAGATCAGAATGGAGGATTCTCATGAATTTTGGATGAAAATGGCAATTGATTTAGCCAAAGAAAGTAAAACACCATTTGGTGCTGTAATTGTTGATAATGAAGGAGGTTTTGTAGGAGCATATAATACCTGTATACATGATGGCGCCACAGCCCATGCCGAAATGAATGCTTTAAATAAAATATCAACTTTAGATTATAATCATCCGGAAGATTTGATAATTTACAGTACGGTGGAGCCATGCCCTATGTGTATGTCAGCAATAATTTGGGCAGAAATTGGTGAGGTAGTTTACGGCGCAGATATACCCTCCGCCAAGAATTATGGTCAACAAATTAATTTACGTGCACAGGAAATAGTGAATCTTTCATGGTTGGATACTATTATAACCGGAGGAATTTTAAAGAAAGAATGTGAGGCCTTATTTCAGCTATAGAATCACTTATTTTTAATTAACTCAAGTACATTTACCTTCTTTTATCAATTAATTAATTGATTTTAAAAATATTCGCAAAATTACTGATTGTAGAAATTCCTGATATAGCATATTGTAAAATCTAGGATTACTCTAAAGACTGTTCCACAAAGATCAGTTATTTCCAAAATCGGAAAGTAACTATCTCAATATTATTTACCTAACAAATAGGTACTCTAATCATAAGTTAACTTTTAAAACCAAGTCCTTTTGTATCTTCATAAACGGCCTGAGCCGCCATTCTGCCGGAAAGCATAGCCGCATTAATAGATCCGTTTAAGAGGTAATCTCCTGCCAGATAAATTCCATGCTGGATTTTAGTAGATGAAGGTGAAAGACTGTA
>JBEPWY010000314.1:0-4579 GCA_041642185.1 Marivirga sp. | reverse complement strand
TGAAACCACATTTGAAAAAGCACTGATTTTAGAATATCTGCCCTATGTTGGAGACAATATGAATTTCCGATCAGATGTTGAATTAGGAGAATTTTTATTAAATATTGAGAGCAAAAAGGAGTATAAGCTTAAAGGGAAAGCAAAAGGGTACATTGAAATTATACAGGAAATTGACATCCAAAATGATCTACAGCCGTTCCTCTTTGAAATGATTCCAAATGGGAGAAGAACCATTTTAAGCCTTGATATAAATTTTAATCAGGGAAAAGTTAAACTTATGGAAGACTCATTTCAGAAATTAGATAAACTAATGAGCATGTTAAGTAATTATCCTGGCATGGCAATTCAATTAGAGGGACATACAGATTTTCGCTTAATTGCTAGAACAAATCTGAGATTAAATGAACCAAGAATACAATCAGTAAAGAAATACCATACCAATAGAAATATTTCTTCTAGAAGAATAAAAACCAATGCTTATGGTGGTTCCGATCCGCTAAGTAAGAAAAATATAGAAGAAGCTAAATTAATGAACCGAAGAGTGTAGACTCGGATTTTGAAAACTGAATAAATGAATAAAAATGAAAAAACAACTACTATCAATTTTTACAGTCATTTTAATACAAGCTTTCGCTCTTTCTGTTTTCGCACAGGAAGTTCAGTGGGCAAACAAGGTAATCGAATATTCCTCTGAGCTGGATGAGACTCAATTCTCTGTAAAGCAATTGCTAGGCAAGCCAAATGTTTATCCGTGGGGAGAGGGGAGCCCTAATGCATGGACACCAAGCAGACCTGGTAAGAATGAATTTATTAAAGTAGGTTTTGCCGACCCTAAACCTATCCGACAAATTGCAATTGCAGAATCCTACAATCCCAGTACTCTATCGAAAATATTCTTTTATGATGAAGCCGGGAACGAATATTTAATAATCGAAAGAGAACCGGTAATTATCAGTCAACCAGGTAGGTTTTTAAGACTTTTCACTGAGCTGACCCCTTATAATGTGGCTGCGGTAAGATTAGAATTTATAGGAGATGCTGTTCCTGGATATTACAGTATAGATGCTATTGGTGTTACAGAATCTGAAATACCAATAGACTTGCAACTTGAATTAGTTCCAAATGTTATAGAGGAATTGGAAGCTGAAAAATTAGATGAAATGGTTAATAGCCCATACGAAGAGCTGGGTCCAATTATTAGCCCAGATGGGAAGCAACTGTTCTTTGGAAGAAAATTCCATCCAAAAAATTTAGGTGGAGTTGAAGACTATGAAGATATATGGGTAAGCGACCTGGATACCACTACCAACGAATGGACATTGGCTAGAAATATAGGAGAACCATTAAATACTCCTGACCCCAACTGGATAAGTTCAATTACTCCTGATGGAAATACTTTGGTAGTTTTAATAGGGAATGAATATGATCCTAAAAAGAAGAGATTAAAATCAGGAGTATCTATAAGCTCTAAGCAGGGAGATAACTGGTCCACTCCCACTGCTCTTAAAATTGATGATTATTATAATATGCATGAAAAAGCTAATTTCTTTTTGGCAAATAGCCGAAAAACAATGCTTATGTCTATAGAAAGAGATGATTCCTATGGCGATCGGGATATATATGTCAGCTTTATGAAAAGAGATGGTACGTGGACTGCACCTATGAATTTAGGAGAAAACGTTAATTCGGCTTCTGCTGAGGCATCACCTTTTCTTGCTTCTGATGACAAAACTTTGTTTTTTTCTTCTGAAGGATATGTAGGCTTTGGCAAAGGGGATATCTATATGACAAGAAGGTTGGATGATACTTGGCAGAACTGGAGTGAACCGCTTAATATGGGCCCACAAGTAAATTCAGATGGTGATGATTTGTTTTTTACCATGCCCGCTGAAGGTAACTATGCCTATTATACTAAGGAAGATTCTTTAGGTGATATGAATATTTACAGACTGGCCATGCCATTGTTCTATGAAATTGACCCTGTGATTACTGTGTCCGGAAGGGTAGTGGATGGGGAAACACAATTACCTTTAGCTGCTGTAATTTCATACGAAACCTTGGAAGATGGTAAAGAAGTAGGCCGTGTTGAAACTGATCCTATTACAGGAGAGTATAAAATAGCTCTACCAGCAGGTAAGGAGTATCAGTATATTGTAAAAGTGGATGGTTATTTACCGATGAGTGAAAATGTGGATTTAACCAATCAAAAAGAAACAAAAAGCTTTACAAATGATATGGTTATGGTGCCGGTTAAAGAGAAAGCTGAAATCTCTCTTAATAATGTATTCTTTAATTTCGATAGCTACCAGTTACTACCGAAAAGTAAATCGGAATTAGAACGAATGGTAGAAGTAATGAATGATAATGAAGATATAACAGTTGATATTATCGGTCATACAGATAATATTGGTTCGGAAGAATACAATCAAATGCTTTCTGAAAAAAGAGCTCAGTCTGTCGTGAATTTCCTAGTTGAAAATGGAATTAGTAAAGATAGGTTAGAGTATAAAGGAAAAGGGGAATCTGAACCTGAAGTACCAAACAGCTCTCCGGGAAACAGAGCGAAAAACAGAAGAGTTAATTTTAAAATTGATTAAGATTAAAACGAAGTAAATTATTAAAGGAGCCATTGGGCTCCTTTTTTTGTTTATCAAAGGGTTTAAATCTTAAAAGGATGTTTAGGTTAAATGAAAAGGAGTTGGAATTTTAAGGCCTGTATATAATTTTATTTTAAAACTTTCTTTAGCTCCTGCCTGTAGTTTGAAGGGCTTTTGCCTGTAATGTCTTTAAATTGACGATTAAAATGAGAGATGTTATTGAATCCGCATGCATAGCAGATATCCGTAATATTTAGATTGCCTTCTGATAATAATTTTGAAGCATGAACTATACGATGCTCGTTTACAAAATGAGTAAAAGTCTTATTAGATATCCTTTTAAAGTATCTACAAAAAGCAGGTACAGTCATAGAGGCTTCTGCAGAAATTTCTTCTAGATGTATATTTCGTTGAAAGTGTTTTTTAACAAAATTATATACAAGATTGATTCGGTGCTGATCCGCAGCCTTGGCTTCTATTGAAACAACCTCTGTATTGAGTAATTGATATTCTTTTGAATGAGCCATTTTTTTTAAAATAGAAATTAAAGACAAAAGTCTTTCAAAAGGAGGTAAGTCCATCAGATTTTCCAATTCTTTACCAATTTCTTCTTTGGTAGCACCACGAAAAACAATCCCTAATTTGGCATTTTCAATCAATTCTTTAATGGATTGAATTTCAGGTAACTTCATGAAGTTTTCACCCAGGAAATCTTCCTTCATTTGAATAATAGTTTCTGATTTATTACCTGTTAAGCGATCAGTAAAGCCATAGTGAGGTAAATTAGCACCAATTAACATTAAGTCCCCATTTTGATAATAGGAAATATGATTACCAATATGTCTTTTCCCATTTCCTCCTTCCACATATACCAATTCAACCTCTGGATGAAAGTGCCAAAAAGGTTCCTTGTTTGGGTTTGATTCTTCAAATTTCGATATCAAAATCGAAGTTCCAAAGGAGGGTTCAATTTGTTCTAAAGTTGGCTTATTGGTTTGCATTTTGTTGGCCTGATAACTAAAAATAGACTATATGATTGCAATTTACCTAAAAAATATAAATAATTAATAAAACGGGGTAAAATAGTATAATAGGGGATTTAGTCCTAGCGGCAAGTGTTTTGAAAACCTAAATTGTAAACAGGGCCTGCTTAAAAAGTCTCAAGTGCTTCATATACAACCGGGCAAAGTGAAGATGTATGTTTATACTTCGAGCTGAAGGCCAGGAAGAAGATGAAGTGCTTGAGACTAAAGCACCAAAAAATCTAAATTTGATTTTTGGTGCAAAGAATATAAAAATACACACTAAAAAAAACTTTGCACTTGCTGAAATACTATAATTGGATAATCATCTTCCAAAGCGATATAAAGTTCATTTTTCTATACTTTTTATTTTTAAGCAAGCCATAAATATAGGAAATAGGAGTTTTGAGCATGTAGTTATGCCTTAATATAGTCTCTGATAGGTACACCCAATTAAGCCTGCTATTGATGAATATCGGACCTTTTTTGTGTTGTTCTCTTTTTTGAAGCTACAGTTTTGGCAAAGTGGCATTAAATTTATTGAAGCTTCTTGCCCATCTTATTTGTGTTACAGTACACTTTCCGTAAATTATCGCTCTGAAAAAACAAATATTATCAAATGGCGCAAAAAGTAGATGAATTTAGTAATAGGTGGGGTATTGTTTTAGCTTCCTTAGGCATGGCAATAGGAGCAGGGAACCTATGGAGGTTCCCACGGATAGCGGGAGAATATGGGGGTGCGTTCATTATCTTATGGATGTTTTTCTTGCTGGTATGGTCCATTCCTCTATTAATGGCAGAACTTGCAATTGGGAAGCATTTCAAAAAAGGTACAATAGGCTCTTTAGGAAGTATAAGTGGAAAGAAATTTACATTCCTGGGAGTTTTTATAACCTTATGTACATTAGGTATAGCTTTTTATTATTCTGTAGTAACCGGTTGGTCATTACGATATTTTAT
>JBEPWY010000313.1:0-4581 GCA_041642185.1 Marivirga sp. | reverse complement strand
GCAGAAGAAGAGCAATTCTTTTCTGATGAATCGCTTCATTTATTATATGAAGCTATCAAAAAACTTTCGGAAATAGACCGTGCGGTCATTCTGCTTTACCTGGAGGAAAAATCCTATAAAGAAATTGCTGAGATTACCGGGACAAACCCAAACAATACAGGGGTAAGAATTACTAGAATTAAAAAACGACTAAAAACTCTATTAGATGGAAAAATCAATTGAAACAATCTGGACAAAAGGCTTTTTAAAGCAAGAAGAATTAATTGCACCAAAAATAAACGATTTATATAACAGGAAGTCGAAACTCCTGATTGAAAAACTCAAACGAACTTATAAGGCAGATAATAGAAGCACTTTACCCTTGGCCGTGATAGCTGTAGTAGGTTTTGGCTTCAAAGGTTATCTTATATTAGGTCTTTTCCTTATGGTGTTAATGATAGGCATGTTTTTCTTAAACAGAAGAAAGCTAGCTGAGCTGGAAAAAATCAGAGTCGAAAGCAGCAGCTATGAATACTTACTTGAATACCGCAAAATGTTTACCGCCTTAAAGAAATTTTATACCCGCTTATTGGGAGTAGGTGCACCGCTGGCGGGGATGACAGCCTATTATCTGTTTTTTCGCAGTTCTGCCGTGATGGATAAATTTTTAAGTATTGAACCCTATAAGTTAGGCCTTATATTATTGTTAATTGCGTTGTGCCTATCGGCAATGGGCATATTTGCCTACCGGCTTTCTACAAAAATGATATATGGAAGCTTTATTGAAAAACTGGATGAAATGATAGCAGAAATGAAGGAATTGCGTGCTTAAATCAGATGATACCGCCCATTCAAGGCTGGAATGCCTCTTTTTAAACGATGTGCTGTTTCCATCACTATTGATGGGAACTCTTGGGTCAAATTATTAGCGAGTAAAGAAAAAAGTCTTCGGATTAAGCATTTCTCGCCAAGCCACAACGGCTCACAACGTAGAAAAAGAGGAAGACTTTACTAATACCCTGAGTTCGATTGCTATAGAATGGCGTCATGCCGGAAAATTAAAACTTACTTTTTAAAAGTCTTAATTTATCCTGTCTGTGCCGCCTTAGCGGTATATCTCATGCTAAATATTAATGACGTCCTAATGTAGTTTTAGGTAAATTTTTAAAATCGAACTCAGGTTAATAAGTCCAAATAAACCCAAGATATAATCTCAATTTAATCACCCTCCTTTTTAATAAATCCGTTGTAACATTTTTTGCCTAACTAATGTTAGTTATGTAAATACGGCAATCTTCCTTATATTTAGGGCAGATTAAGATTTTCAAATATAATATCAACTAACAAGCATTAATTTATGGATTTTGGATTGAACGAGAACCAACAAATGATTGCCCAAATGATCAAAGATTTTGGTGCAAAAGAAATTACACCTTTCAGAGACCAGTGGGATGAGGAGCAGTTTTTCCCGGTTGATGTAATGAAAAAATTAGGTGGACTTGGTTTAATGGGCGTATTAGTACCTCAGGAATATGGCGGTGCAGGCTTCGGTTATGAAGAATACGTAACAGCCATATTAGAGCTTTCCAAAGTTGACCCTTCTATAGGTTTATCAATGGCCGCACATAACTCATTATGTACTGGACATATTTTAGCTTTCGCTAACGATGAGCAGAAAAAAAGATGGTTGCCTAAATTGGCTACCGCCGAATGGATTGGTGCATGGGGCTTAACTGAACCCAATACCGGTTCTGATGCCGGAAATATGCGTACCACTGCCGTTCAGGATGGCGATTATTGGGTGATCAATGGAGCCAAAAACTGGATTACACATGGTATTTCAAGCGATATTGCTGTTGTAATTGTAAGAACAGGCGAAGTGGGCGATTCACATGGCATGACAGCTTTTGTGGTTGAACGTGGCACGGAAGGCTTTAAAGGCGGACGTAAAGAAAATAAACTAGGAATGCGACTTTCTGAAACAGCAGAAATGATTTTTGAAGATTGCCGCATCCATAAAGACAATGTATTAGGTGAAGTAGGCCAAGGCTTTATCCAATCCATGAAAGTATTGGACGGAGGAAGAATTTCTATTGCCGCACTTTCTTTAGGAATAGCACAAGGTGCATATGATGCTGCTTTAGCCTATAGCAAGGAAAGACACCAGTTTAACCAGCCTATTTCTAATTTCCAAGGTATCGCATTTAAATTAGCGGATATGGCTACTGAATTGGAAGGTGCGAAATTATTGACTTTCCAGGCTGCTGATTTAAAAAACAAAGGCAAAAGCGTGAATAAAGAATCTGCTATGGCGAAATATTTTGCCTCAGAGGTAGCTGTAAGGCTTTCTACAGAAGCTGTTCAGATTTTTGGAGGCTATGGCTATACCAAAGATTATCCTGTGGAGAAATACTACAGGGATTCGAAGCTTTGTACTATTGGTGAAGGAACTTCTGAAATTCAGAAACTGGTAATCAGCCGATCTATCTTAAAATAGAGTTTCATATATGCCCTTATCAGGCATGTGTATTTATAATAAAAGCCCGTAGAGAAAATATCCTTTACGGGCTTTTTTATTGAAAATGCTTAAAGACTAAATTTCCTCCGTTATTATCCTTCTTTGTCCCACCGTACAAACAGCCGAAATTGAGAAACACTATAACAACTCTCATTTTAAATGACACAGCCTTAAATAAAGGGTAGTATGTCTTTTTAAAACACCAGAAAACACAAACAGTATAGTTCATAGCACGTTAACTGTATTCTAACTATCAACCCAATTTATTATGAGATATTTGAAAACAGCAATCATTATATGCTTTTTGAGCCAGGTAAGCATACAAGTTTATTCACAGGAAAATGATTATCAATTGATGGAAACTTTACAACAAATTCAATTATTGGATGAATCTGTTTTACTGGCACATTGGAACACCACAGGTAACGGGGCTTATGTTTTGCATGAGTTAACGGGTGAGTTTCATGATGATTTGGACGGGTATAAAGACCTCCTTGCTGAAAGATTAAGAATTTCAGGCTTTTATCCCTCTATTTCTCATGAGAAACTTTCTGAAAACAAAAACATAAAGCTGGTTCAGGGAAAGCTTTCCAATACCACTGCAACAGATTTCCTAACGGACAATTATGAACAGGTTATCTCATCCCTAGATGAAAAAATCGAAAATTCTTCCTCAGACCTTGTCGTTCAGGATGTATATATTAGTTTGAAAGGTGCTTTAGAGTTTCATCATTGGAAACTTACAATGCGAAGAGACTAATTATTAGGTTTTTACAAATCAAAATTTTACCTTTGCAGTCCTTAAAACAATCCCGTAATTACTGGGAATAAATTATAGATAAAGTTTTAAGAAAGCTCGCGGAAGGAGGTGTATAATATGATACAAATAAACGTAAAAGAAAACGAATCAATCGATAAGGCATTAAAACGCTTTAAGAAGAAGTTTGAGAAAACAGGTGCTTTGAAAGAAGTTCGTGCTCGTCAACACTTTGTAAAACCTTCTGTTGAAAGAAGAAAAGAAGTTATACGTGCTGCATATAGACAAAAAATGAGGGATTTAGATAGCTAAAAATTTAGCTAATTTGAAATCTTTTTACTAAGTTAGTATTCATCCTTAAGGGGAAGGATACTAACTTTTTTTATGCTCAACACATTTCTGAAATACCTTCAATTTGAAAAAAGATACAGTGTAAACACACTCATTTCTTACAGATCTGATCTGGATCAATTTGTAGCATTTCTGGAAAACCAGTATCAGCTAAACAATTTACTGCTTGCCGAGCACCGCCATATCCGCTCATGGATAGTGGCTTTAATGCAGCAAAAAATTACTCCCAGATCCATCAACAGAAAGATGGCCTCTCTGCGCATGTTTTATAAGTTTGCCATTTCAAGAGAGCAAATAAAAACCAATCCGGTTCAGAAAATACAAGCGCTAAAAGTCTCAAAAAATTTGCCTCAGTTTGTTCATGAGGCGGACATCAATGATTTACTTACCTTATTTGTTTTTGATAATAGCTTTATAGGCAGCAGAGATGCTTTTGTGATGGAACTTTTATATGGCACAGGCATCCGATTATCGGAATTGATTGGCTTACGACTGAAAGATTTTAATTTGCCTTCCCGCACGATTAAAGTATTGGGTAAGGGAAATAAGGAAAGAGTAATTCCATTTCATTTAGCACTAAAGGATAGGCTGGACCATTATCTTTCTCATAAGAAAGAATGCTTTTTGCATACGGAAAATGAAACACTTATCGTTAGCAGTAAAGGAGAGAAATCGTACCCTATGTTAATATACCGAATTGTCAGAAAATACTTAGATCAGTGCACTACTATTGACAAGAGAAGTCCTCATATTCTCCGACATACATTTGCAACACATTTATTAAATAAAGGTGCCGACCTGAATGCCGTTAAAGATTTGCTGGGACACAGCAGCCTTGCCGCAACTCAGGTTTACACCCATAACTCGCTTGACAAACTCAAAGCAGTGTTTGATCAGGCACATCCAAAAGCGTAAGTTTAACTTAAATCACAAAACCATGAAGCTACAAATGCATTCAATACACTTTGACGCCGAC
>JBEPWY010000312.1:0-4607 GCA_041642185.1 Marivirga sp. | reverse complement strand
AGTCAATTCTGATTTTATTATCATGTTACGATGGTTATCACTAAAAGTTATTAAATAGCTGATTGATACCCTACTGTTTTTGTGTGTATCGATGGATCTTCAATCACAAATGTTCACAGTTCAAACTTGTCGTTTGTTCGGTAAATGGTACCTTTCACAACTGCTATTAATTCATCTTGTTGATTTGCAATTTCAACATGAATTACGCCGGTATTAAAACCCATCGATACTGTTTTAGCTTTTATTGACAGAGTATCTCCTGCTACAGTTTTTTTTATAAATGAAATTTCTGATAAAAGTTATTTTAATTTTCATCTTGACTCGATGATTAAATATGAAATAATTAATATATTTGATTAGATCTCTTAATGAGCCCTTCAGGTCTGAAATTGTCTTAAATTTATACTGTTTTCATTCTGCCAAAGAATATTCTGTAGTCTGTCATTACTTAAAGTGAATTATTGATGAAGATATGTATAATGCTATAAATCAATTTAAAAAGTAGACTTAATTAAAGTAAACTCTAATCCTATATTTAGGTAAATCAACATTTCCGATACCATTGTCGATTTCTCTTACCTGTCCAATTATATAAGCCTAATTTATTCAATTCGTGTTGATTTGTAAGGAAATGATCAAAAAAGTGAATTTTGAAAAATTGGTTAATTTAGTATTATAATTATATTGGTAATGATTTACATTTTTACTTTTATGGCACTCTTTAATTTTTTACATATAATTAATTTCTAAAAAATAAAGTTACATGGTTTAGTTAAAAAAATGGAAAAGTTATATTTGTTTAATTTGCTTCTCCTGGTGAACAACCGGTAACAATGTGAAATTATTAACTAAATTGTTCTATCTTTTGTCTAACAAAACAGAAAAGAATACATGAAGAAATTTTTATTAGGCTTACCTCTTCTGCTGATTTTATTAGTGCTAATTTTTTATTTTTGGGGAAGCTGTGGTTTTTATGATAAGGAAAAGTACAGTGAAATCGTCACTTATAATAAGCAACTTTCCGATGCTTCGGATACTCTAAAAGTCATGACTTATAACATCGGATATTTATCTGGGATGACTAATAATTTACCAGTTGAAAGAACCGAACTTTTATTCAAAGAAAACCTAAGGCGGGCAAAGAAAATTATTCGTCAACACCAACCTGATTTTATAGGTTTTCAGGAAATCGATTTTGGCTCCAGTAGAAGTTATGAATATCAACAATTAAAGAAAATTGGAAAGCCTCTTAATTATCATATGGGAGCTAAAGCTATTAACTGGGATAAGTACTATGTTCCATTTCCTTACTGGCCTATCAAATTTCAATTTGGAAAGATGTTATCAGGTCAAGCGGTTCTTAGTAAAATGCAAATAGTGAACAATGAATTACTTGTACTAGATAAACCTTTAGGTGCCCCATTTTATTATAAAGCATTTTATTTAGATAGGTTAATTCAAATAACCAAAGTAAAAATAAATGATGATGAATTAATAATTTTGAATGTTCATTTGGAAGCATTTGATCGTGAAACAAGGGAACAACAAGCCGAGTATCTTTTAGAAGTTTTTCATGAATATGCTTCTGACTATCCGGTACTATTAATTGGTGATTTTAATAGTCCGCCACCATTTGCTAAAGGAGTCTCTGATGTTGAAAAGACCATTAGTATTTTCATGAATGATGATAATATAGGAGAAGCTATTTCGAAAGAAGACTACCTCTTAAATGAAGCAGATTATTTTACTTTTAATACAGCCGATCCTTATGAAAGATTAGATTATATTTTTTTTAATAAAGATCGAATTCAAAAAATTGATGGAGATGTTTTGAGAGAAGCCGGAGATATTTCTGATCATTTTCCTGTTTGGATGAGATTCCGGATTAGATAATACTCGACTATTGTAAAATTGTTTTTTAACTTGACTTCTTAATTTAAAAACTATGCATCCAAAAATAGAAAAACACTGGAAACGAATAGAGGCATCCAAAGAGTATTACGATGCCTTACTTAAAGTATTTAATCCTGAGCAGTTAAATTTTAAGCCTGAATCCAATGCCTGGTCAATGATGGATGTTATGCAGCATCTTTACACCTCTGAAAAATTGTCTTCCAATTTTGTCAGAAATTTCGATTTTAGTCGCAAGAATATGAAGCTTGGCTTGAAAAGCAGAATTAAAACAATTTTGCTGGTGAATAGATTAAATTCTAAGAAAAAATTTAAAGCACCAAAGATATTGGAACAAAATATGGGGAATCTTAATTTATCTGAAGATGCACATGAATTTCAATATCAATGGGGCGAATTACGAAACGATATTAAATCGATGCTCGATAATTTCCCTGAGGATAAATTGAAACATTTTACCTTTAGCCATCCTGCAGTTGGAAAATTGACTATCACCCAAACGCTGGAATTCTTTAATTCTCATTTGAACCATCATAAGCATCAAATTGAAAAGATTAATCATCACCCTAATTTTCCAGTTTAAAATATTTTTCATTTCGATTGATTTCCGGCATATATAAAAAGTAAAAACTGTTTAATCAAAATTTACTTTGTTTAATAGGGTTATAAGCAAAGTTAATCGAATTCTGGTCTTTATTTTCTGATAAAAAAGTAAAAATTTGGCTGAATGATTATATTGCTAGTTGAAACAAAAAATGAAACATGATATCAGAATTTGAAAATTTAACAGAATCGGAAGTTGTCTTATTACAAAATGTACCTGCAATGGTGACTATATTGATTGCAGGTGCTGACGAAGAGATAAGTAAAAAGGAGCTGCAGGAAGCAATAAGGCTTACTAAAATTAAACAACAAAGAGCGCGCAAGGAACTGCTTGAATATTATAATATTGTAGCTCCTATGTTTGAAGGTAATTTGAACGGATTGCTTAAATCATATCCATCTGAGCCTGAATTGAGAAGTAAAATGGTAATTGAGGATTTAGATCGTTTAAATTTAGTTTTATCTAAAATTGAAAAAAGATGGGCAGGTCAGTTTTTAGCCTCAATGAAGGACATTGCTAAAAAAGTAGCAGAATCATCAGGGGGTGTATTCGGGTATCTTTCTATAGGATATGAAGAGTCTAAATTAATTGACCTTAATATGATCCGTCAACCAGCCTAATTTTTCAACTGCATCAAGTAGGTAAATATTTTCTTCAATATCAAATCTCATCTTCTTTGAAGAATTTATTTATCTGCAAGGCTAAATTGTTTAGTTTTCTTTTCTGGAGTTAGTGAATACTTTACAGAGTTTGTTTTTAAAATTGAATTCTCAACAGTTGATTGACGCATTTCTATTAAATGGGTCTTTTAATAAAGTGGTTCAACTTCCTTTAAATTATTTATTTCTTCTATCAAAATAGTAGTTGCTTTTTAGAATGAACTATTGTCAGCTTTAAATAATGCTGAAAACATTTTAAATAATGGAGGCACTATGTATTTTTAGCAGATTATAAGTCGGAACTCATTAAACCCCTCCTATTAAAAACGGTGTAAAAAGAGGCTTGGGCTAATGGTGGTTTTATTACCAAAAACCTTAACTTTAATGACGTTGAATAAAATTCCATAATCTCACAAAACAAACAATTAAGCCATTCTTATGAAAAGATATTTACCCTTCCTCTTAATTTTGTTTTTTTATTTCAGCTGCGAGCAAAGCAAAACTACTGAAGAGGAAATTCAAGAATTAGAATCTGTCAGTTTTGAAGAGTTTTATGAAACGGAATTTTTTAAGATAGTACAGCTAACTGGTATTTATGAAGACTCTAAAACCTTTGTAGACTGCACACCACAAAGAAGTCTTGCCAGAATTTTGGATGAATATAAATCCGTTAAAGATAATCCGAATTTTGATCTTAAAAGTTTTGTAAAGAGCAATTTTAATGAACCTGAATTAATTGCAAAGGATTTCAAAACAGATACCAGCATAAATATGCAGCAACATATTGAGGATTTATGGCCTGTACTCACCAGGTCGGCAGATGAAACTTTACAAAATAATTCCCTTATACCATTACCTAACCAATACGTGGTACCAGGCGGACGCTTTAGAGAGATTTACTATTGGGATAGTTATTTTACCCTACTTGGCTTAAAATCAGCAGGAAAAGTTGAACTGGCTACGGATATGTTAGATAATTTTGCTTACCTTATTGACTCTATGGGGTTTATTCCCAATGGCAACCGTGCTTACTATAAAGGAAGAAGTCAGCCTCCTTTTTTTGCTTTTATGGTAGATTTGGTAGCCGGAGAAAACAGAGATCTTTTCACAAGTTATCAGCCTCAGTTGTTAAGCGAATATAATTTTTGGATGGAAGGCTCTGATCAATTAACAGATAGTAACTCCGCAGTAAACAGATCTGTTTTACTCTATTCCGGTGAAGTGCTTAACAGATATTATGATCGCTTTATAAGTCCGCGGCCGGAATCTTTCAGAGAAGATTATCTATTAGCTGAAGAAATGGTATCTGATAAAGATGAAATGTACCGCAACCTTAGGGCAGGAGCAGAGTCAGGTTGGGACTATAGCAGTCGTTGGCTGGCAGATTTACAATCCATGGAAACTATACATACCACAGATATTATTCCAGTCGA
>JBEPWY010000311.1:0-4649 GCA_041642185.1 Marivirga sp. | reverse complement strand
ATGAGGTCTTATAATTATATCCTTCAAAGATAAAAAAAAGAACGAAAGGGATAAATTTGAATCTCACTAGTTTAGCTTAAGTGCCAGTAATATTAATTAGGAAAGTAAGCTTTTTTTAAGTAACAGTCTGAAAATTATAGGCAGTTGGTTTAAGTTTATTGACGAATATCGAGGGGCTTATGGCTGTTATTTAAGAGTTCCGAATGCCGGAGGCTTGATTTTTTCATGCTTTTGTGATTTATAATTCATAATTTGCAGCTACAGAAATCTGAAATTTTCTTCTGTTATTAAGTTTTTGCTTAAATTTTATTTTTTACAGAGTCATTTGGGGTTTAGATTCTGGAAATTCAAAACATTATTCCATTATGATATCTAAGAAATTAGCACTGACTTTTACCTTCTTGTTTTATTTAGGCACTTTAAGTGCTCAGGAGAACCGTTTCTTTATGCCTTTGGAAATCAAATCCGCTTACGAAAACGGTACACGTTCCAGGGATGGCTTTCCAGGCAAAAATTATTGGCAAAATGATGCTAACTATCAAATAGAAGTAGCGGTTAAACCTTCAGAGCGCTTGATTAAAGGAAGTGAAGTGGTAACCTATTATAACAATAGCATTACAGTGCCCCCTAATTATACAGTGTGGGCTACCGGAGAATTAACTAATCCGGAAGAAGTGCTAAACAGTAGTGTTTATCAGAGATATAAGAAAGCATTGCTTTCTGAAGAGGTTGTTCATGTCATCAGTAGAGAAGATATAAAAGAAGGTTTGGTGCATAATGGTAGAAGTTGGAAATTTTCAGCTAAGGAGGTAACAGATTTACCGGGTGTTGCTTATCCTTATCCTGAGTTTACTATTTTTATAGGGCTAAACACCGGTGGTACGGTGTTTCCTATGATGGCAAATAACCCTGGACCAGCACAGAATGTCACCGTGCACGAAATGTTTCATACCTATTTTCCTATGTACGTGCGCATCAATGAAAGAAAATTTGCCTGGATGGATGAAGGTTGGGCTAATTACATAACACAATTGATCACGGACAGGTATTTTCTGGAAAATAAAAATTCAATTTTTATCGGTTCCAAAATCCAGCTCGACGGCCTCTTTGGATCTCTCTCAGACTTACCACTGATGACGTCCTCACAATATTTGGACGACAGGAACTATGCTTATGCTTCCTATCCCTTGCCGCAGTTTTTCTATTCGGTATTGCATAAACACCTGGGAGATGAAACCTTTCTGAATGCTCTTCAGGTATACATAAAACGCTGGGTTAAAAAATCTCCCACTCCTTATGATTTTTTCTATACTTTTGAGGATGTAAGTGGCGAGGATTTGAGTTGGCTGTGGAAGCCGTGGTTCTTTAATTTTGGATACGCAGATGTGAGTATTTTCTGATGGGCAGCGTCTGCGAAAAGTTGATGAATTACGACAACAATATTAAAATGCTCATTACCAAAAGCAAAAAAGAGCATGAGAGCCTGCTTCCAGAGATCTTTGGGGAATAAGTTAAAGACAACCACTAAATAGCTGTTATTAAGCGCAAAAAATTATGTTTGGATTAAGTGATATACCTAAATTTTTCCTGGCTTTCTTTATCGTGCTTCCCCTTATCTCCTTTTTGCACGAATTCGGGCATGTGTTTTTTGCATGGCTAATGGGCGGGAAAAACATAAAAGTGGTAATAGGAACCGGAGACGTAATATTTCGGAAAGGGATGGTGGAACTGAGAAAGTATTACTTTTGGTACGGCCTCTGCACATTCGATAACCTGAAACGTAACAGACGGTTTAGTAATATCCTGATCTTCTCCGGGGGAGCGCTTTTTAATGGTATTTCTGTAGTGGCAGTCATACTTCTGATAGAAAATAACGTATTGGAGGCCAGTATGCTGACCTACCAGTTTACCTATTTTTCACTGTATTACATATTTTTTGCTCTTCTGCCGATGCGTTACCCGGGAGGTAATTACAGTGATGGTAAAATTATATTGGATTTACTCCTAAATAAGAAGCATTTAGCTCAAAAGACCTTTCGTATTCAGTGGGAGGAAGAAAAAAGCCAGTGGTTAGTATTGGATGGTAACCAAAAGCCAGTGGAGGCTTTTCAGGATGAGGAATCCGCTCTTGCTAAGGCAAAGGAAGTAGCACACAATGCCCGCCCCAGTAGGGTGCTTAGTTGCAAAAACGGAGAAGAAAAGGAGATTATGAATTTCCCAAGAGTACCCTTATGAGGGCTATGGTTTTGGATAGAAATAAACATAAAGTAAAATTATATGATAGCAGCAATTTTTAGTTTTCTGGTGATGCTGAATCCTTTTGCCCTTTTTCTATATCTGAAGCCGGTAATGAATGACTTGCCGGATGCAGATTTCAGGACTGTATTTTTAAAAGCCACCACCATTTCATTCATTGTTTTTGTGGTGTTCCTGATTTTTGGAGATATGGTTTTCCAAAAGATTTTTCGCATTAATTTTGAGTCATTCCGGATTTTTGGAGGCATTGTATTATTCTCTTTCGCTTATACTTTTATTGTGCAGGGCAAAAAAGCCTTTATCCAAATAAAGGGAGACCTTCACGAGTTGGCTTCTGAAATCGCCTTGCCCTTTATGGTGGGTGCGGGAACTATTTCATTGGCTGTTTTAATGGCAGATGAACTCAAGCTATGGGAGGGGATAATTGCGCTGCTGGCTATCATGCTGATCAACTTCTTTTTTATTATGGGATTAAAGCAATTGAGAACAAGCATGCGGTCAAAAAGAATTCAAACTGCTTTTGATAAAAATATGGAACTGCTTTTGCGGATTAATGGCTTTTTTTTAGGCGCAATAGGAATAGATATGGTAGTAACCGGAATAAGCAATTTAATTAGAGCAGGGGAGTGGTAAAAATTGATTTTAGTCATTAATCAACCTCAGTATCCTTGAAAACTGCAGGTGCCTGTTGGACAATAAATGATTCCCTCGCCAATAAAACCTGAAAAAGCAGTAAGATCATTTTTTTTGTTTTACGCTATTATTACTTTTTCTTTGCAGAAAGAACGACTATGAAAAATTCTGTTGGCATTGTATTGTTGCTCATATTTGTGTTTTCCTGTAAACCTTCCGATAGGCCTTTCCTGAGCGAAGCCCAGGTTTATCCGGAGGATTATCAGCCCTTGCCTTCCGATACCTTTAGGGTAATGACCTGGAACGTAGAGCATTTTGTAGATCTCTACGATAACCCCTACGTTAATAATAAGAGAGAAAATAATCCTGATACAGCATTCCTTCAGGAGAAATTTCAATTGTTTGCTGAAGCAGTTAAAAAGGCTGATGCAGATGTATTGGTTTTACAGGAAATTGAACATATCCAGTTGGCTAAGCAGCTGTCTGAAGAGTTGTTTCCTGAACTCAACTACCGTTTCTTTGCAGATGCGGCCAGTATTAATTGGTACCAGAATGTGGTGGTGATGAGTCGGTTACCACTGGGAGTGATGTACAGTTATGGTTCGGTGCATTCTCCTGTATCTTATACCGATGAGGAAGGGAAGGAGCAGTATGAAACGCAAAGCAAAATCAACACAAGGATCTGGACTATCGAAGTGATGGCAAGACAGGATTATAATTTTTATCTCACCGGAGCCCATTTAAAAGCCGGCAGAGGAGAGCGAGATGTGGCCATGCGCCTTGGACAGATAGCCCTATTAAAAGAACATTATGCTCGGATCTATAATGAACATAAAAATGCCAATATTATGGTAGCAGGAGACTTGAATAGCTATCCTGATAGCAGAGAGATTAAGTCTTTTAAAGAAGAAGTAAGTGGGATTTCATTTATGGATCTGCTGCCTGCTGATGTTATGACACATACCGCGGATGACCCCAAGCGCAGATTGGATTATATTTTGGTGAATGAAAACATGATGCCTGAGCTGGTTGAAGGTTCAGTACAGGTGCCCATGTTGCTAGAGGTAGAAGCAATGCGTAAAGTAAGTGACCATTTGCCAGTCATTGCTGATTTTGTAGCCTCAGAAAGGCAGTGAGATAGGAAGGATGATTTTCCTGATCTATTTATTAATCCACTGACAATGAATATTTCTCCCGTAATTGCGCTTTATCTAAACGGCTCAGTATCATAAATTTGAGCCGATTAAATAGCTTATTCGGCTCATGAAATAAAAATTTACGGTGAAACCTTAGCAAGTGACCGAGTTTCAGCCAATCCTTAGGTGTTTAATATCGATAGTGTGGTTACTGAGATTACTATTTATCACGAAATTATCTTCCTTCTATACCGCAGGATTATTCCTGATGTAATTTGTAACTCTAATGTAGGAATTTTCATTTCTGATGATGTTCTCCCAATAATTCCGTTGCCATAATCTTTTATCAAAAGCGGGCCAGGCATGCTGTTTTACTCCGCGAATGTATTCATTAGTGGTCATGGTTTTAAACCATCCAATGGCATTTCCTAATGGCGAATTGAACTGGATATTCTCCGGTCCATAATTTTTTGTTGGATCATCGGAAGAAGCTAGGGATAACCACATAGGGTTGTCCCTAGCTTCTTCCATTGCATCTTGTCGTTGTCGTGGCACCCCTATGTGGGTGCCCTTCTTAGAATCAATCTCCATATTCTCAACTATACAATGAAAATGATTAGGCAT
>JBEPWY010000310.1:0-4673 GCA_041642185.1 Marivirga sp. | reverse complement strand
TTTTTCGTCAATCATATGGCCTGTACGATAAGCTACGGCTTCCAATGCATATAATTTTACGGCCATTTGTGCAAGCTTATGCTGAATGGCCCCGAAAGAGCTGATGGAAGTTCCGAATTGCTTGCGACTGATAGCATATTGAACAGATAAATTTAATGCTTTTTTAGACATGCCAACAGCTCCCAAACCTAATTTGATCCTGCCTGTGTTAAGCACATTTAAGGCAATTTTAAAGCCGTCGCCTCTTTCGCCCAACATATTTTTGGCAGGTACTTTTACTTCATTAAAAAAAACCTGTCGGGTAGAGGATGATTTAATTCCCATTTTTCGCTCTTCTTCTCCCAAAGTAATGCCTCCAAAATCTTTTTCAACTATAAAGGCAGAAAGGTTTTTATCATCCCCCACTTTAGCAAAAACTATAAAAATATTGGCTATGCCGGCATTGGTGATCCACATTTTTTGGCCGGTAAGTGAGAAAGCATTTTCGCCTGGGATCGGCATAGCTTTAGTCTTGCCTGAGTTGGCATCAGATCCTGCGTCGGGTTCGGTAAGGCAGTAACAGCATTTCCACTCGCCACTTACCAGCCTGGGGAGGTATTGCTGCTTTTGAGCATTGTTTCCATAAAAAAGGATAGGTGCAATTCCTATACTAGTTTGCACACCAAAAGTTGGTGCAAATTCTGAAGCCTTTGACATTTCCTCCACTAACCTGAGGGTGGTATTAAAAGATACTTCTATGCCTCCATACTCTTCGGAAACGCCAAGACCTAACAAGCCCAACGCACCGGATTTCTCTAACAACATAACAGAAAGTGTGTGATCTTTTTGGTGTTCCAATTCATCTGCTCTTGGTTGCACTTCCTGCTCAACAAAATCTTTGGCAGAGGCAATCATCATATTTTGCTCTTCGGTAAAATCTGAGGTGATGAAAATATTGTCCGGCGCAGGATTGATCAGGAACGATCCCCCTACTTGTGATTTTGTGGTTTCTTGAGATATCATATCTTTATTTAAAAATTAATTAATTTTACTTATTTGAGATGCACTAATTTGCCTTCCAGAATTTTTTCTTTCATGTGCGGATAAAACTTTACCAATTCACTCATGAACAGATCATAAGGGATATCAGGAAAATGACCATAATCATGAAGATATTCCATAAACTGTCCCCCTTTCTGATCATACTGTTGAAAAATAGCATCCTCCTCGGCACTAAAACCAAGAGGCGCCACATTTAAGAGATTGCATAATTCTTTATTAAAAACAGGAGTGATTTTAATCCATTTATTATTTAAAAATATTTCGGCATAGCCATGAAAAACCAAAACATTAGTTTGCAGAACTTCCTCTAACCTGGCAGTGCCGATATGGTTGCGCACATTGGCAAATCCCATTCTGGCAGGAACCCCTATTGCCCTGGCAGCCGCAGCAAAAAGACAACTTTTCTCTACACAATAGCCATAATTTCTGCTGAGCAAATTACTTGCTTTCATAGATTCTTTTGAAAAATCGAGCCTGTAAGGATCATATCGAAATCCATCTCTAACAGCAAAATATAATGCTTCTATTTTCTCCTCTATAGAGGATAAATGCACAGTCTGTTTTCTCACAAACCCCTGTACATCTGGATGGTCAGAATCAATAAATTCAGCAGATTTCAAGTACAAATCCAACTCACCTTGTGCCATTACAATTTCATTTTTTAAACAAATAGGCATTTTTGCCTAAACAAATGTAATGAAATAAAACTAATTTTAGGCATGAATGCCTATTTTTTATCTTTCTATAAAAAATCATTAATATTGTAATCAACAAATGTCAGGTGCAGTCCTATGAAAACAAAGGATAAGATTTTAGAAACAGCATTGGAGTTATTCAATACAAAAGGGCTTTCAGTTGTTTCCAGTAAAACAATAGCTGATGAAATGGGGATTAGCTACGGAAATCTCTGCTATCATTTTCCTAAAAAAGATGATATCATTCTGCAATTGTACCTGAATATGCAGGAGCGTCTCGATATTCAGTTTAAGAATATAAAAGAGGAGGTTATCAATCTGGAATTTATGTTAAGCCGGCTCAAAGTGCTCTTTGAAGAGATTTACAAATACAAGTTTATTTATTTGGGGATAACGAAGGTAATAAGGCATTCAGACCAAATAAAAAATCACGCTAAAAAGCAATTCGATCAGCGTTGGGAAATTTTGGACACCCTGTCACAATTTTTGGTAGCCAATGGCTATATGGTTCCTTTTAAAGAAGAAAGGCAAAAAGATATGCTAATTCATGCCATGCTAATGATCAGTAATTCCTGGATTTCTGATGCTGAGGTTTTCTTTAAAGGTCAGGAATCTGAAAAAGTGGATTACTATATGCAGTTGTTTTTTAACCTGGTAAGGCCAATATTAACAGAAAAGGGCAAAGAAGGCTTTCAGATGGTTTATGAATCGCCTCTTCAATAAAAACCTTCAGTTCAATTTCTAGTTTATTATTGATAGATAAATAATTTAAGCTGATTAAATCATGCTTCTGAATATTTTATCAATAAAAATTAAGAAATAAATAGTGGTCACATTAAAATATAAAATCTCTTCAATAATTAAGTCTTTTATATTGCTTTTTGTATCTACTGCAACTTTGTTTTCTTCCTCTGATCTAAAAGGACAAAATTTTGTAAAAAGGTATTGGAGCAACCTGATAAGCGACACCAGCGATGTCTCCAAACCTAAATTATTGGTGTATCCGGTAGTAGCTTATGCCCCAGAAACAAGTTGGGAATTCGGACTTAGCTCCCTTTATGTATATTATGCAAAGCGGGACACCACCAACCGTTTAAGTGAAGTTAATAGCTTCACTTTCTTTACACTTGAAAATCAATATGGAGTATTAATTGATCATGCCAATTATACCGATAATGACAAATGGTTTTTCCTGGGTGGTTTACGGTTCCAAAGCTTTCCTCTCTTTTATCATGGCATTGGAATAGATACTCCAGAAGATTATATAGCTAGAGTAGATGCCAACCAGATCATTCTGAAAGAAAGAGTATTAAGAAAAGTTTGCAATAATTTATTTGTGGGGTTGGAAGTAGACTATCAGCGGTTAAGCTCCGTAAAATTTATCGATAGGGGCGGCTCCGGTTTTGAATTACCAAGAGGTAGCGAAGGCACTACTAATTTAGGTTTCGGTTTGGGCATTGTTCAGGATAACCGTCATAATGTTTTGAATGTGCGAGATGGGTTTTTCTCTGAATTGGCTTTTCTGAATTATAATACTGCATGGGGAAGTTCATATGATTTCACAGCATTAATATCTGACACCAGAATTTACAGACCTATGAGCAAAAACAATGTTTTAGCAGCCCAATTTTTAGGCCAATTTAACTTTGGAGATGTTCCCTTTAACCAATTAGCATTAATGGGGGGAGAAAACATGATGAGAGGATATTACCGAGGTAGGTACAGAGATAACCATCAGCTGGCTACACAAGTGGAGTATCGATTTCTCCCTTTGCCATTGGGCTTTACTAAACGGATAGGCGCTACAGTTTTCGCTGGCGCAGGATCTATTTTTGATAAACCTGCTGAATTCAATTTTTCGGATGTAATATTTTCAGGCGGGGCAGGTTTACGCTTTTTGTTATTTCCTGATAAAGATATTTATACCCGGATTGATTTAGCTTTTACAGAGGAGGGTACCGGTTTTTATATTTTTATAGGAGAAGCTTTTTAGAAAAATAAATTTTATTCTACTTTAAACCGCAAAAAAATGTCTTTCCAAAACGGAAAGACATTTTTTATTGTAATTAGTTCTTATTAGTCCTTTCAGCTATTATTTATTGATAGAATTTAGCATAGAAACAACATGTGTTCCTAAAGTGTTGGCTACTAACTTTTTATACTCTGTAGAATTGATATAGCCTCCGTCTTTCATAAAAAAAGCATCCATTATCGGTTTCCAGCCGGAACCTTTTGGCATGATGAATCCAAATTTTTCTCCTGTCTGATCTCCTGCAGTATGTCTTTTAATATTGCTGGTATGTTCCAAGGCAGTTAAATAGGAAGAGAAATCTAAAAAGGTGAAGTAATCTGCACTCTGATTCACCTTTTGATAGCATTCCTCAAAAGAATTCACTGATTCTATTTTTAAGTCTGGGAATGTACTCGTTTTTATTTCTTTGGCTTTGGTTTCGTGGGTTGTTCCTCTTTGAACTATTAAAGTCATTCCCTTAAAATCGTTAGCAATATTATCCATGCTACTTAAATCACCCACACTTTTGTTAGTCAATAAAATAGACACATTGGAGAAGAAAGAAGGGCTAAAGTCGAGCTCTTTCTTCCTATTTTCTGTAATGGTAACATCAGCCAGTCCGAAAACCCCGCCTTTACCTTTTTTAACCAAGTTATAAAAGGCAGTAAAATCAGCAGGATCTGCAGGATGATGTACTTTATCAGTAATTGTCACTCCGTGAGTGGTTTCTGCATAATCAATAAAGTCCTCCCATATCAGATAACATAAGCCTTCTAAGCCTTTCGGACCTTTATGGATGAATTTTCCTGAGTAATTATAAGTATAAGTAATTTCACCGGAACCTGTGGATTTTACTTTTTGCCAGGAATCACCTGATAATTGCTGGGCATTGGATTCTACAATAAATAATGAACTAAAAGCGAGAA
>JBEPWY010000309.1:0-4681 GCA_041642185.1 Marivirga sp. | reverse complement strand
ATTACCTTTGCTGATCAGGGCTTTAATCTTCGGGTCTTTCTCCAGCACAGTGGTATGTATTTTCCTCGGGTCTATGTTCTTCCCCTGGTTTTTATTGACCAATGTAATGCTGTCTTTAATATGCCCCAGGCCACGCTGACTCAGAATATCATATTTATAAATACCGATATCCTCTGCATTGTGCATTTCGAAATGCGAGACAGGAAAGCCTTTGGGAGGCATTTCAGTTGCCGTATAAGCATAAATAGGTTGTTCTGTAATCAATACGCCTCCTGCATGTATGGAGATGTTGGCAGGAAATTCTCTGGCTACCATATGGCGGGTAAAATGCAATACCTTTTGCAGGTAAGCATCGGCTCTCCCATAATTTCCTGGGTTTTCCGCCAGCTTATCAATTTCCTCTTTTGGTAAGCCAAAAACCTTTCCCAGCTCGCGGATCATCATACGGGCTTTCATGGTAGTATGGGTGCCTAGCAAGCTGGTATGCCGCAACCCGTGTTTGTCAAATAAATATTGAATCACTTCATCTCTATCCTGCCACGAAAAATCAATGTCAAAATCAGGCGGAGAACTGCGGGATGGGTTGAGGAAGCGTTCGAAATACAGATCCAGAGCAATAGGATCTACATTGGTAATGCCCATGCAGTAGGCGATCATGCTGTTGGCACCGCTTCCACGGCCCACATGCGGAAATCCTTTGCGTTGAGCAAACTGAATCATGTCATAAGTGATGAGGTAGTAAGCCGTAAAGTCTTTCTGGCGGATAATTTCCATTTCTCTTTCAAAGCGTTCATTGAGCAGGGCATTGGTTTTTCCGTATCGGTTGCTGAAACCTTTGCGTGCTTCTGCTTCAAAAAAATGCCAGTCCTCAATGGCAGAGCCCAGCAAAGTCCTCTTATTTTTAGAGGTGCCCAGGCTAATGTCGAAATGACACTCCTCTAATAGTTTTTCAGTGTTTTTCAATACAAACTCGAGACCCTGGTAAATATGCTTTAGTTCTTCCGGCTTCCGTATAAATTCTGTGGGTTGTGCCTGTAAAGAGGGGTCTAAGCGACTTAATAATTGATTTTGTTGAATAGCACGAAGCAAGCGGTGCATATTATAGCCTGTTTTATCTTTAAAAGTAACAGGCAATAAAGCCACCAGCTTCTCTTTAGGGGTAATGTTTTTTGCGAACTTTAAACGGCTTAATTCTTCCGGCTTTAATCCTACAAATTCATTAGTTTTTAATTTGTCGGGTACCGATTGAAGAGGAAAAATAACCGCCACGTTATCGGTAAACCTGGGGCTGCTTTGCAGGGGCAAATCATTACGGTTATAGTAGGAGAGGAAGGCGTTCAATTCTTCAAATCCATTATTGTTACGTGCAATGCCAATATAAGCCAGTTGTTCATCAATTCTGAATTCAATGCCGGGAATAATTTTTAAGGGAATATGAGCATAATCTTTCTCCAGCAGTCGAAAAACCTCAATATAAGCTGCTGTGCTATGGATGTCAGTCAACGCCAGCGAAGTCACACCTTTATCATAAGCTTCCAGAATAAGTTCCTTAGGAGAAAGCGTGCCGTATTTAAAGCTGAAGTGCGTATGACAGTTGAGGTGCATTACTATTATTTTTAGTAAATTTACGAATAAAACTAAAAATAGTAGTAAATATTTTGATAAAAATTCAGAGTTTTTCTAATCTTAAATTAGATGCGAATAATTTTAAGCAGACATATATTTTCCGACCGGTTAGATTATATATTCACAATGTTAAAAGAGAGAGATTAATAAAAAAATCAACATAATTATTCTCCCTTAAACATATTTTTATTCTCCCTCAACCTTTTGTCCAGCCCTAAGGTATTGGCCCGCATAATGCTTTCAATGCCATGTTTGTTACGGATGGTGTCCATTGCCTGAAAGAGCTGGATATGCTCCTGCGTATCATCAAAAAGGTTGATCTGGTAATTGCCGTGTACTAGTCCGCTGAGGCGTACTCCGATCATCCGGATCAGCATTCTGCGGGTATATAGCTGATCAAACAGCTCTTTTGCATATCGGATCAGTGTTTCATCATTGGCAGTATAAGAGATTTTTTTCTGCCTGTTCTCAGTATCAAAATTGCTGTAGCGGATTTTGATAGAGATGTTGCAGGTCAGCTGATTTTTGCTCCGTAATTTATAGGCCAGCTTTTCTGTCATGGCTGTTAATATCACCTTCATTTGCTTTACATCCATACTGTCGTGATGGAAAGTATTTTCTGTTGAAATGGATTTCTGCTCTGTATAAGGTGTAATAGGAGAGTGGTCAATACCATTGGCTCTTTGCCATAGCATAGTACCGTTTTTTCCAAAAGTTTGCTCCAACAATTGACGCGGCATATTCCGCAGCGTTTCTACTTTATGAATGCCCATTTGCATCAGAAATTGTGCTGTTTTCTTTCCTATTCCAGGTATTTTGCGGATGGGCATAGGGTCCAGGAAGGCAGTCTCCATACCTGGTTCTATCCGGCGGGTATTATTAGGTTTGGCTTCTCCGGTGGCTACTTTAGAAACCAATTTATTTACCGATAAGCCCATGGAAAGCGGTAGCCCTGTTTCTTTGATGATCTTTTGGCGCAGTTCCTTTCCCCATTGAAAACAGCCAAAGTATTTATCCATACCGCTTACATCCATATAAAATTCATCAATGGAAGATTTTTCAAATAAAGGGGCCACTTCCGTGATAATTTCAGTCACCTGCTGCGAATAGTGGCTGTAAGCTTCCATATCGCCGGAAATAACTGTGGCATCAGGGCAGAGTTGCAGGGCCAGCTTCATAGGCATGGCAGAATGCACACCAAACTGGCGCGATTCATAGCTGCAGGAAGCCACCACACCCCGGTTACTTCCACCGATAATTACGGGCTTATGCAGAAGTTTAGGCTCAATCAAGCGCTCTACCGACACAAAAAAAGTGTCCATATCCATATGAATGATTGATCTTGGAGTGTTTACCATACTTAAAAGCTAAAATAATTAGTATTTGTATTGACTTTTCAAATAATAAGACTAAATTTATCATCAAAATTACTAATAAAAATAGTAATTACTATCAAAAAGTTCAGTTGATAAAATGTTTTTTATAAAACTTCATCAGCTGTGGAGGAGGATATTTTAGGGTATTCTTCATAAATAAGTAATGAAGCAATAAATTAATTTTAATACAGATGAAGATTAAATTATCCAGTAAACGATTACATTCGGGAAAATGCCAGGTGCGTTTTCAGGTAGCCGAAGAAGGTACAGGTTATAGCTGGTATGGCTATGCTTTAGCTGAACCAAAGGAAACATTGAAAGAAGTAGTAGGGCGCATAGAAAATCGTTTCCTGGAGCGGAAGCATCGTTTAAGCCTGCATCAGCAAATGCTTTATAATATGGGAAGCTCCCGCACTCAGCAAGATAGACTGATGATTTACAGGGACCGGAAATAAATATAAGAAAGAGATTATCTATCTTAGCATATATATTCAGTTAGAGAATTATTAAAGCTATAAATAAGAAATAGTGAATTTAGTAAGCAGTAATATCAAACATTTAAGAAAGCAAAAGAGCTGGACACAGCAGGATTTGGCCGACAGGCTGGAAATTAAGCGTTCCCTCATAGGTTCCTATGAAGAGGGAAGGGCAGATCCGCGCATTAGTACTTTACTTAAAATAGCAGAGGTTTTTAACCTCAGCATGGATGATTTAATATCGCAGGACCTGACTCAGTACAACAGGCCTCAGAAATCAGCCAAAATTCTGGCGATTACTGTCGATAGCCAGGAAAAAGAAAATATAGAACTCGTTCCCCAAAAAGCAGCGGCGGGTTATACCAATGGCTATGCAGATCCGGAATACTTACAGGATTTGCCCCGCTTTCAATTACCTAATTTACCCAAAGACCGCACCTACCGTGCTTTTGAAATTTCCGGTGATTCCATGTTGCCCATACAGCCGGGTACAATCATTATCGGCCAATACCTGGAGCATGCTTCGGATGTTAAAAACGGCAATACCTATGTAATTGTAAGCGAGCAGGAAGGGGTAGTTTATAAAAGGGCTTTCAACTATATTAATGAGAAAAGCTTACTCTATTTAGTATCAGATAATACCCTATATGCTCCTTACGAATTAAATGCTTCCGGTATATTGGAAATCTGGGAAGCTAAAGCCTATATCAGTACGCAATTCCCCCAGGCCAATCCAGACTCGGGCAGTCAGCTGAGTATGCAGGAGCTTACGCAGATGGTAATGGATATTAAAGCAGAAGTAACTAAGCTGAAGAAATAATAAGCATGTCGGCACCTCGTAGAGGTCAGACATACTTATTATTTAACTGGGAGAGAGAATTTAAAATAGCAAATATCGCAGATTAACAAGATATCTGACGTTTTCAACCTGCCTCGCTTGAAGGTGAAGGTTAAAGCTGAACCGGTCCGACCTGCGGTGCTGACCTATGATCCTGCCTGGGTCAGACGATAGTCAGACCGGTTGGCTGGGCGCTACCCTGGGAAGCCTGAAGTTTCAACGTGCTGACATCCATTGATGAGCATATGTCGGTACTTTTTTCCCGTGTTCTGTGGCTCACAGAACACTTTGGTCCTCTTGATTTATTTGTTCGGGTGCAAGGTCTGTGAGCCACAGACCTTGGGGTTGAGTAGCAATTAGGATAG
>JBEPWY010000308.1:0-4699 GCA_041642185.1 Marivirga sp. | reverse complement strand
CCAAAAAAAGAAAATTATCCGTGATCTCATTAATATTTCAGCATGAGATACCGGATAAATTAAGACTTTTGATAAAATAAGTCTTAATTTATCCGGCATGACGGTATTATATAGCAATCGAACTCAGGTTTAGTTAAAAGTAAATAGGGATACTGATAACAGCATCCCTATTCAAAATGTTTAATAAGTATATTTTAAATCAGACGCCTTCTGCTTCCACTTCTTTTACATCATTGGGCATCATTCTCTTCAATAGATTTTCTATACCAGCTTTAAGTGTAATAGTTGATGAAGGACAGCCGCTGCAAGAACCCTGTAATAAAAGCTTAACTGTTTGCGTGTCTTTCTCATAAGAATGAAAAGAAATAGCACCACCATCTTGCTCTACTGCAGGTTGAATATACTCTTCTAATATATTTTTGATCTGCTCTTCAATCTCAGCATTTTCGCTGGTATTTGGCTTTTCTACAAAATCCGCAGGCTTCAGGTCAATAATTCGTTTACCGGATTCTATAAAATTCTTTATGATGTCTTTAATTTCATGTTGAATTTCAATCCAATCAACATCAGGCTTTTTAGTAACCGTTACAAAATTACTCATGTAGAATACACGATCCACATATTCTTTTTCGAATAATAATGCTGCCAAAGGAGCATTTGCAGTATCTGCCGCAGTAGGATAGTCAAAGGAATCTCCCTCAGGTACCAACATTAAGTTGGTTGCAAACTTCAAAGAGTTTGGGTTAGGATTAGACTCCAAATATATGGTAACAGGTTGTTGTGTCTGTGTACTCATTTTCTTATTGATCTTTAAATTATGGAACTTATATTTTAATTAGCTTTTGCTAGCAGGAACATCCTTAGGGACATTTAGTTCCCCTTCTGTTTGTGCTATCAAGGTAGAAACAGTTGCATCCCCTGTAACGTTCACTACTGTTCTGAACATATCCAAAATTCTGTCTACAGGGAAGATAATCGCTACCCAGGCAGGGTTTAAGCCAACAGAATTTAATACAATTATCATCATCACCAATCCTGCACTTGGTACAGCGGCAGAACCGATTGATGCCAATGTAGCTGTAAGCACAATAGTTAATTGCTGAGCCAGCGTTAAATCAACCATATGTAACTGCGCCAGAAAAACAACTGCTATAGCCTGGTACATACTAGTACCGTCCATATTCACGGTGGCACCAATAGGTAATACAAAGCTGGAAACTTTTCTTGAAACGCCTATATTCTCCTCCACACATTCCATGGTTACAGGAAGGGTAGCCGCACTACTTGAAGTGGAGAATGCCAGAAACTGAGCCGGGCTGATACGTTTTAAAAATTCTTTGTAGCTTAATTTCTTTATGAAAATAGTTACTATCAATGGATAGAAAACAAAAATCATAAAAAGTAAACCAAACAATAATGTGAGTGAATAACTTCCAAGGCCCGCAAAAATTTGTAACACCTCCCCGGGTGTATCTGCCATTTTAGCAATAACACCGGCGAGCAAAGCAAAAACAAAAAATGGTGCCGCTTTCATAATGATATCTACCATTTTAAGAATGGCTTCATTGGCTCCGTTAACAAAATCTAACACTCCCTGTACTTTTGAATTAGGCAACATGGCCAGTGTGATACCGAAAAACAATGCAAAGAAAATTACCTGCAACATATTGCTGTTGGAACTAAAGGCGCCAAATATATTCTCAGGCACCATATCCACAAAAAACTTAAGCGGACTTTGTTCTTTCGTTTGCTCAGCAGATTGAGACAATTGTTCCACTTTTTCATTTTTGGTTTGTACTGCATTTTGAAGAGAGTCCATTACATCCTCATTAACAGCACTGTTTACCAAATCACTATATTTTTCATCCTGAAGGAAAGACCTGTTATCTTTAGGACGGGGCACGTCAGGGTTTTCACTTACCCATAGTTCGTACTTAATCCTGTTTTTAACTCGTTGGTCTTCGTTTACGAATTTACCGGGCTGGATCACATTAACCAATAACAAACCAAAGCCAACTGCCACTACTGTTGAAAGCAGGTAAAAAACGATGGATTTTAAACCTAGCTTTCCTAATTTATTAATATCAGTCAGACTGGAAACTCCACTAATAATGGACAATAGTACAAGTGGCACTGCTATAGCCTTTAATATTCTTATAAAAATGGTCCCAAAAGGGTCAATCCAATCGATTGTAAACTGATTCCATCCTAAATAACTGGATATAAAAGCCCAAACTATTCCGAGGACTAAACCAATGATAATTTTAACGTGTAATGGTAATTTTTTCATTCAATTTTGCTTGTTTTTGCTCTTAAGATAAAATCTGCTATGGTTAAGGCAGCCATTGCCTCTACAATAGGCACAGCTCTCGGCACTACACAAGGGTCGTGCCTTCCTTTTCCTTTAACAGTTACCTTATTTCCCTCTTTATCTATACTCTCCTGATCATTCATAATAGTGGCAATTGGTTTAAATGCCACATTCATATAAATATCTTCTCCATTGGATATTCCACCCTGAATTCCTCCGGAGTAATTTGTTTTAGTAATTGTTTTTCCATTTTCTTTGGTAAAAGCATCATTATGTTCCGACCCGTACATTTTAACGCCTTCGAATCCGCTTCCATACTCAAAGCCTTTTACTGCATTAATGCTTAACATTGCCTGTCCCAAAACTGCATGAAGTTTATCAAAAACAGGCTCTCCTAACCCTATCGGTGCATTTTTAATCACACAACTTACTATACCACCTATAGTGTCCCTGTTTTTACGGGTTTCATCTATCAGCTCAATCATTTTCTCCGCTGTTTCCGTATCAGGGCAGCGCACTATATTTTCCTCCGCTTTAGAAAGGTCCAATTCCTTGTAAGTCTTCTCTAATTTCAGGCTTCCCACCTGCGACACATATGCCTCCACTTTTACCTGGTAATGTGCAAGCATCATTTTAGCGATTGCACCTGCAGCTACTCTGGCAGCTGTTTCCCTAGCTGAACTACGTCCGCCTCCACGGTAATCTCTGTTACCGTATTTTTGATCGTAAGTATAATCAGCATGAGAAGGCCTATAACTGTCTTTTATGTGAGAGTAATCTTTACTTTTCTGATTGGTATTCCTGATACTCAAGGCAATTGGATGGCCTGTTGATTTACCTTCAAATATACCTGAAAGAATTTCCACTTCATCTTCTTCTTTCCGCTGAGTGGTAATTTTTGATTGCCCAGGCTTCCTTCTTTGCATATCTTTCCTGATAAGCTCCTCATCAATGAATATACCCGAAGGGCAACCATCAATGATGGCGCCTACACCTACACCATGAGATTCCCCATAGGTGGTTATTTTGAAGATTTTACCAAAGCTATTGCTCATTACCCGAAATTAGATGCGCAATTTAGGACTTTTTAAATAATAAGAACAATGAAAGGCCCAAAGCCAGCACAATAAATATGTTTACGATTGTTTTTAACCAGTCGTAATCAGCAAATTGCTGTATTTCATTAGGCTCAGTTTCAATCCTGTCATAAAATAAACCAGTAGCTGAAGCATCACTAATAGATTTGTTCTTCAAACTACCTCCTGTAACCTCTAAAGTGTAATCAGAACGAAGCGTATCGTAGGCTTTCTTCTTTGTATCGAAATAAATAAATTGAATATAATCAGACAAATTATAAGTACCGGGCTCTTTAGGCATAATATAATAACTAAAAGTTTTTGTACCCATTACTGAAGTGCCGCTTCGGGTAATATTTTCTTTTGTATTTGGGGGATAAATTTCCAGTTTTTTATCTTTTAAAATTTCCGGCTCATTAACATAAGCGATATTACCTGTGCCTCTAACTGCAAATTCATATTGAAAGCTATCACCTGTTTCGGCTTCGGTTGTATTAATTTGTTCTTTCAGTTCATAATTCCCTACCGCTACTTTATCTTTTAAAGGATGATCGGGCAAAGGTTTTACCTTCACTGTTTTTGGCTTAGAATAAAAAGTTTTAAAATCCTCTTTTCTATTCTGCCCAAAAAAACTTGGGTTTTTAGCTACCTGATACTTTATCATTTCCAAACCAACACGAGGGAATACAATATCTTCATCGTTCAGAGGAAAAAATGAAGCCTGAAAAATCTTATAAACACTATATCTTTTCCCATTTAAATTAATGGGCTCAGGTCTGATATTTTCGATGCTAAAATTCTCTTCCCATACGTTTTCAGGTCTGATCTTTTTAAGTATACCGGTGAGCTGATTGGTTAAATCATGGAATTGCAAGGGGGCACGATTAGCATCAGACACATAAAAAGCAAGAGTAGTATTTACACCTTCCCCAACATAAACTTCATTTTTATCAGTAGTCACAGCAAAAAAGGCGTCCTCTTTAACATCCTCAAATTCTGTCTCCCCTCGGCCTTTACCAAAAAAGTCTTCAAAGGGATCGCTCCCGAAAGGATCGTATCGCCTCTGTTGCTGTTTTTGTTGAGCATCTACAACTTGCACTGTTTTACCCGGCGAGCTAATTTCTTTACCATTTATAACTATGGTAAAGGGAGGTATTCGAACAGTTCCCTTACGCTCTGGTATATAGTTTTGAGTTACACTTTGGCTTCTGCTTACCTGACCGTTAAAAATATTGGTTGAGGAACTGCTGGAGGTACCCCTTTTAATCATTCCATCAATCTCAGGAAATTTATTGTACGATTTCAAAGTCTC
>JBEPWY010000307.1:0-4743 GCA_041642185.1 Marivirga sp. | reverse complement strand
GCTCAATATGCACCTCGAGTTGTAAGAATGCGAGATGGCCTTGTGGAGTCCGATACACTAAACGAAGATATTACCCGCGTAAGCACACCTTCTTTATAATATTTTCAATTAAATTTTAATTCTATTTATGGCAGAAATCAATTATCCTATTAAACTTATTATTGCGGACGACCATGAAATATTAGCAAATGGTATTGCCTCTATGCTCGGTAAAAATCCTGAATTTGAAATTTGTGGTACAGCAACCAATGGAAGAGAAGTTTTGAGGATGCTGCAAAGCCAAAAAGTTGATTTAGTGATTCTTGATATGAATATGCCTGAGCTGAATGGCATTGAAACCACCATTGAAATTAAAGCAAAATTTCCGGATACTAAAGTGCTGATTTTGTCTATGTTTGACAGGGAAGGCTACATTCAAAATGCTTTGGATGTGGGGGTTGATGGATATGTACTGAAGAATGTGAATGAAAAGGAAATTGATTCTGCTATTTACCGCATCATGAACGGAAAAACCTATTTCTCTCAGGATGTAATGGAGAAAATGGCCAATAAAATGCGGGTTTATGGAGAAACAGAGGGAGGAGTGAAGCTTTCTGATGTTGAGCGTAAGATATTGCAATTCATCAGTGAAGGGGATACTTCCGACGAGATAGCTGTTAAACTGGAAACCAGTTCACACAGTGTAATGTCATACAGGAAAATGCTTCTACAGAAATTTGAGGCTAAAAATGTATCGCACCTTATCAAGGTTGCCTTTGAAAGAGGATATTTAGGTTAATATTTGACTAAATTATTACTGAATTGAAATGGTTTGAACCAAATACCAACTTATTTAAGCGTTCCTGTGTTCTTCAACCATACAAATTGCCATTTAATTAATTCTTCATCAATAAAAATTACCTATCTTTGCATTCTTCTCCACTCAATAGACACGGCAGTTTGTACGCGGTGCAGAATCAATAAAACAAAATTTAAAGCTGGCAATGCATGACAAACTTTTTGTCAGCTACATTTAATTATAATATAATACATGTCATTTGAAAAATTAAATTTAATTGAGCCTATCCAAAGAGCATTAACTGCTGAAGGATATACTACTCCTACGCCAATTCAACAACAAGCTATCCCATTAATATTAGAGGGAAGAGATGTTTTAGGTTGTGCGCAAACTGGCACAGGTAAAACTGCTGCTTTTTCAATCCCTGTTTTACAACATTTATATCAGCAAAAGCAGAGTAGACGTGGAATTCAGGTTTTAATACTTACTCCTACAAGAGAATTGGCTATTCAGATAGATGAAAGTTTGGCCGCATATGGTAAATATACACGCACCACACATACAGTTATTTTTGGTGGCGTTTCACAGTTACGACAAACAACCGCCCTCAAAAGAGGTGTGGAAATTGTAGTGGCAACTCCCGGCAGACTGCTCGATTTAATGAATCAGGGTTTTGTGGATTTAAGAAATCTAAGCGTATTTGTACTGGATGAAGCTGACCGTATGTTGGATATGGGTTTCATTAATGATGTAAAAAAGGTAATAGCAAAACTTCCTCCTAAGAGGCAAACATTGTTTTTCTCTGCTACAATGCCACCTGAAATTCAGAAACTGGCAGATGTTTTATTAACAAATCCTGCTCAGGTGGAGGTGACACCGCCTTCTTCTACAGTAGATAAGATTGAGCAGAGTCTGTATTATACTAATAAGCCCGACAAAGCTAAATTATTATTACACCTATTAGAGGAAAAGGATATTTCTACGGCTCTCGTTTTTACCAGAACTAAGCATGGAGCTGATAAGGTGGTGAAATTCTTGCATAAAGCTGATATTAAATCTGCGGCCATTCATGGTAATAAAAGTCAGAATGCGAGGCAAAATGCCTTAAATGAGTTCAAAAAAGGAAATATAAAGGTTTTAGTAGCAACAGATATTGCTGCCAGAGGTATTGATATTGATGAGCTAACCCATGTGTTTAATTTTGACTTACCGAACGTTCCGGAAACTTATGTTCATCGCATTGGCAGAACAGGAAGAGCCGGCAATGAAGGAATTGCTATCGCTTTCTGCGATATTGAGGAAAGAACAGAGTTAAAGGATATTGAAAAATTAGCAGGCATGAAAATTCCTGTTGTGGAAGAACATCCTTATATGATGGCGCCCGGAGCATTAAAACAAAAAATAATGCCTAAACAGAAAGTAAAGCCTAATAAAAAACCATGGCATAAAACTAAACGAAGGGATTAATAATTTTTTCTTTCTAATTATTATCACCATTTCAAGCGGAATTTATAGCTTGGGATGGTGATTTTTTTGTTTATAGCTAGTTGAAGCAATTAATTAAGCCTGTATTGAAGAGTATAGTACGATAGAACTGTACTTTTTTTTAACCGCTTGCCATTTTATTCGTTGTAAAACTAAAAACAATAAAACTATGGGAATACTTTCATCAATATTATCAGACAATTCCGGAGTGTTGGAGCATGAGAAAATAGTAACTGATTACGAAAAGATAATTGCCTCCGGTGAGGAGGTTTTAGTAGGCTTTAAATTATCACCTGATGTGTTTATTTTCACCAATAGAAGACTTATTATAGTTGAGAAACGTGAAGTAGGAGGTAAGGGTACAGAATATTTATCAATTTCCTATAGGAGTATTTCGCGTTTTAGCGTGGAAGCACCCTCTTCTTTTGATTCAGATGCAGAGCTGAAAATATGGATTTCAAGTGAGATCAAGCCAAGTATAGCAAAAAAGTTTAGTAAATCAGTAAATGTTTACGAGGTTCAAAAAATCTTGTCTCAGTTTCTGTAACTAACCTAATTATTGAATTAAATGTAGCTTTTAAAAATCTAGTCAACAAGGATCTTTTCTTTCCGTTATCTAACAGTGGGTATAGCTGATATGATAATTTTCAAATCAGGTTACCGATGAAATTTTTCAAGAACTAAAAAAATAAGCAATATGAAAAGAACTGCAACAGCCAATTGGCAAGGAAGTATTAAAGAAGGAAAAGGTAAATTATCAACACAAAGTAAAGTTTTAGAGAGTGCGCAATATTCTTTTAAAAGTAGGTTTGAAGAAGGTACCGGTACCAACCCTGAAGAATTAATTGCAGCAGCTCATTCCGGATGCTTTGCCATGCAGTTAAGTGGTTTTCTAACGGAAGAAGGCTATGAACCCGATGAGCTGGAAACGAAATGTGAAATAACGTTAGAAGACGGATCCATTACAAAATCACATTTGATATTGAAGGCGAAGGTAAAAGATATTGAAGACAAAAAATTTGAGGAGCTGGTAAAAAAGGCAGAAAAGAATTGTCCTGTTTCTAAATTATTGGATACTAAGATTTCTAGTGAATATACGCTGAACTGATTTTAGAATTTGTTTAGTAAAAGTATAAGAGCATTTGTCTATTAAGGGTGAGTGCTCTTTTTTTTGTTACAATCTTCAGGCAGAAAAGAAATGTTATGGGTTAACTGAAAAAAGCAGCGAAACTACATTTTTTAAAATTTCTGATGTTTATTCCTTTTAGCTGATCTGCTTGATAAATACTGAGTTTAAATAAAGTTTAATATTGTTAAACTTTGTCTGAAATAAAAACCGAGTATAAGACGGTCAATTATCGTCCGTAATAAGCTGCGGAGCTCCATTAGCTAGTTGAGGTGGAGTAAGAATTTTAAAAATGAACCTTATTTATTCTCACTTGCCTCCAGCTGCTCCCATTTTTGATGGTAGGTTCTATAAAGCTTTTTAATATAAGTATCCATTTCATTAGAAACTAACTGAAGCTTAGAGGCTACTTCTCTTACTGTTTCTTTGTTCATTTTATCAAGTTCAATCAGCTGAGTAAGGCCCTGCATGGTGGCTACAGGTCGGCGCATTACATGCGAAATGTCAAATATTATCTGATCCAGAATAGTTTCGTAGTCTTTATGCAAACTAATATCTCTAACTGCACCAAAGCATAAAGTTTCTCCTGAATCATTTAAATAGGTATTAATCCTTACTAAATAATGGCGTGTTGCTTCATTGTTTCCCTTTAAAGCATAAGAAAATTCGATAGGTTTATTCTCTTCTTTATTAAGAAGGAATTTTTTAAAGTCGCAAAATTCCACCTGGTGTAGAAGTTTGAAAGCGCTTTCAGGATTATTGGAATGCTCAACACCCCAAAAATGAGGGTGTAAATTAATTAGTTCCTGGCTTACAGAAGGATAACCCATTTGTCCTTCCTGGTTAATGATGAATTCATAATGCGCTCCAGGTAATTGGCTGAGTGATTGTAATAAAACAGGTTTTGGTTGAATATCAGTTTCTTTAATTTTATTTCTGCTTAATTCCAATGAAGCGTGTCGGCTCATTTCTTTAAGTGCATGCTTATTTTGTTCTACAGAAGTCGGGGTTTCCGGATGTAATACGCCAATTAATCCACACATTTGCTCATGCTGATCAAAAATGGGAGCGATTAAAACCTTCGCATACAGTTCGAAAAGTTTAAAGAAATATAAATCCTGGAATAAGGTATGGTATTTGGTATTAGGTGCATAAAAGCAGGGAGCTTTAACCTGGCTGAATCTTTCTTTATAAGTGTTGAAATTGGTGGTGTGAAAAGCTTTTATACCGTGAGAATGATGGTGTATGGTATGAAATTCTTCTTTCCAAAGTAAAATAAAAGACATTTTGCTTTCGCAAAGTCCTGTAGTTAATGACAATATATTATCAAATACGCCATGCAGCTTGCTATGCA
>JBEPWY010000306.1:0-4757 GCA_041642185.1 Marivirga sp. | reverse complement strand
TTATCCAACTTACAATGATACTTGCCAATAGATTGCTTATCATTAATTTCGCTAAACCGGAATTGAAAGCTCGCAATAACCAGTAAGGCAGGTAGATGCTGCAGTTTAGCTCCTCATCGCCAGCCTACCTGCCTTTGGCTGGGTTAGGATGAGGCCATTCTACAATTATGGCTATTAAAAAATTATCTTAAATGTATTGATGTTTGGTAATAGTTGTTGGTGAAAAACACCAACAACAGGGTAAAACGCTTCTTTTTCTATATTTCTTTGCGGGCCGTTGCGTCTTGGCGTCGTGGCGAGAGATGCCAATTCGGCTTTAGCCGAGGTTTCTTTAAGCCATAGTTTTTTTTTACTAAAAATGGAGGCTTCTTAATAACTAACTGGCTTATATATTCCCATAATAAAAAAAGGGAAACATTTTCATGCCCCCCTTTTTAACTAAATGACCCTCTAGATCAAATATTATAATATCTTAATTCTCTTCAGTACCTTCTGTTTCTTGTCCTTCTTCCTCTTGTAATCCTTCAATGGCTGGCTCGTCAGGAGATACTTGCTCTTCCTGAGGTAATAGTTGCTGGTTCTGCTGCTCTAATCCAGGAAGTTGATTATCATCCTGTACTCTTTCCAGGTTAGGACTTGTAAAGCCTGAACCACCACGATCAGATTTAATAAGAATGGTAGAAGTAAGTGCTAACAACATCAAACTGATGGCTAATACCCATGTGATTTTTTCTAAAATATCACCAGTTCTTTTTACGCCAACTATTTGGCTTGCTCCTGAACCTCCGAACTGACTGGTCAATCCTCCACCTTTAGAATTTTGTGCTAAAACTACCAAAACTAAAAGTATGGATACTAAAATGATTAATGTGATGATTATTGTTAACATGAATTTATTGTTCTTTTTTTAGATTCTCAATTTGTTCGGCAAAGTACGACTTTTTTTGTGGAAACTTCCAAATTAATTTCTTGTAAATATCAATTGCTTTATGATTTCTTCCCTGTCTTACCATTAATTTAGCCAAAGTTTCTGAAATTACATCCTCAGACAGGTTTGTACTGGAAACTGAAAGGTCTTCTATTACCTTTTTTGTGTCCGGATCATTAGTGATAAACTTTTTGCTAAGAATGGGTTCATTTTCTATAAAACTGGTAATAAGAGCAATTTGTTCCTTTTTATGTTGGTCTTTTATTGCTTTCTTTTCTCTTTGTTCAATTTCTTCAATAAGATCATGATTATGCTCTTGCTCCGGATTTAACTCTTGTGGCCCTCTTGCTGCTTCGAGTTTTTTTTTAACCGCTGCTTTTTTCCCAATTTGTTTCGGTTTGCTTTTAGCTTCCGGTGCAACAGGTGTGCCTTCTTCTAACTTAGCTAAAATCCTTTGGTATCGCTCTTTGGATGCTTTTAAAGCATCCATTTCATCTGTAAGCTCTGTAAAAAATGAATCGGGCAAATGACTTTTCTGATCAGATAACTTTGCTAACTTCAAATTTTTATTTGTACTGACCGCAGCTTTAACAATTACAGTATTTGTTTCCTTACTTTCCTGAATTTTTTGAGAATTTTTAGAGACCAATTCAGTGTCATTTTCTTGTACGGAGTCCAATAGCTTTTTTAAATGTCTTCTATCCAAAGAATAAATTGCCGCAGATTGTAAATCTTGCTTCTCAGCTTTAGGAAAGAATTTTTTATCGCCCATTACTATTAATGGGGTAAGCGCCTGAAAATATGGATACTTCCGCTTTAATTCTTTCAATGCTTTAGCATCATCAGTAGTTAGCTGATGTGGTTCTCTTATTAATGTTGTAAGCCTTAATTTGTCCACTGGTTAGTTTTACGGTTTATAAATTTACAAAAAAAAAACTAATTACCAATTGGCAACTGTTGCATTAAAAATATCAATTATTATTTGATCTGTTATAGTTTCAATTAATTGATCTTCAACAGCTGTTAATTGTGTGGTATTCGGATCAAAATCATCATAAAAAGAGAAACTCCTGTTCTCAAAGTTAAAAGTTTCATCCTTTGTATTAACATAACTCACTTTTACTGTTATAGTTAACCTTTGTCCGCCAGCTCTATCCGCTACATTACTATTTCCTGAAGCTGTAATGGCAATTGGTGTTACTTTATAACCGGTAATACTACCTTCCAATTGCAAATCTCCATTGTTTTCTATCATTTCGAGACTTGTATTCTGCTGATAGTAATCTCTTATCTCCTCTGTAAAGGTTTGTTGTAAGTTAGGGGGGCCATTATTGGCGTCATTATTAAAATATTGTATGGATATAGTTTCAATATTTGGCGCTATAGAAGCACCAGTAAATGAATAAACACCACAAGCAGTGGATGTAAGCACTAAAATACAACTAACTAAAAGCTTAATTCTGGAGGTCATATTGTTTTATCTTTCTATATAATGTACGCTCAGATATCCCCAAATCTTGTGCCGCATATTTTCTTTTATTGTTATTCTTCACCAGGGCTTTGTGGATCATCTCTTTTTCCTGCTTTTCTAACGAAAGAGAATCATCCTCTATTTCATGTTCAGCATCCTGAACTTCTTGTAAATCATAATCATTATTTTCTTCCTCCTCTTTCTTAGCACTTAATAAATAAGGCGGATTATCATTGTTGTCAGATTTAAATTCATTTCGCCTTACCTCAAACAAGCCTTCATGATCTTTGATGATGTCATCACCATAGTTCTCATTTTTAAGCACTCTGTGGACCAGTTTTTTCAACTCTTCCACATCATTTCTCATGTCAAAAAGAATTTTATAAAGAATATCACGCTCAGAAAAATTCTCTTTTTCCGATCTTTTATCTGATCTGCTATGGTATAAAGCAGGCATCATATTCCCTTCCTGAGGTAAATATTTTAATAAAACATCTCCGACTACTTCTCTATCTGTTTCTAATAGAGATATTTGTTCGGCTATGTTTTTTAACTGACGTATATTACCTGGATAACGATAATTCATTAAAACACTTTTTGCCTCATCAGTTAATTTAATAGGAGTAGTTTTATATCTCTCTGCAAAATCGCTACTGAATTTTCTAAACAAAAGCTCCACATCATTACCTCTTTCACGTAAAGGGGGGACAAAAATGGGTACGGTATTTAACCTATAGTATAAATCTTCACGAAATTTACCTTTTTCTACTGCTTTTATTAAATTAACATTTGTAGCAGCTACAACCCTCACATCTGTTTTATTCACTTTGGAAGAACCAACTCTTATATATTCTCCATTCTCCAATACTCTCAATAAACGAGACTGAGTGGGCAAAGGCATTTCACCTATTTCGTCAAGAAATATGGTGCCTCCGTCAGTAACTTCAAAATAACCCTTACGGGCATCATATGCACCAGTAAATGATCCTTTTTCATGCCCAAATAATTCAGAATCAATTGTACCTTCAGGTATAGCTCCGCAATTCACAGCAATAAACTGTCCGTGCTTTCTTGCACTTAACTGATGAATAATTTTTGAAAAGGATTCTTTACCTACACCGCTTTCACCGGTAATAAGCACAGTCATATCAGTAGGAGCTACTTGCATAGCTACTTTAATGGCATGGTTGAGTTGATTGGAATTGCCAATAATTCCAAATCTATTTTTGACAGTTTGTAAATCCAAGGCTCTATATTTTATCAGTTGCTTTTCCTAATAGAGTAGCACCGGTGCACTCCTCTATTAATACATTAACATAATCTCCCTTTTTGAAGTTTTCTTTAGGGAAAATAACTACTTTATTGGCTGAATTTCTGCCTTGCAGATGATCTTCTGATCTTTTAGAAAAACCTTCTACTAAAACCTGGTGTATTTTATTTAAATCTAATTGGTTCCTTTCCAGAGAAGAGGCTCTTTGCTTATCAATAATTTCCTGTAACCTTCTTTTTTTGGTTTCCAAAGGCACATCATCTTCATATTTTTTCTCAGCTAATGTACCTGGCCTTTCAGAATAGTAAAACATATAGGAGAAATCAAATTTCACATAATCCATTAAGGTTAATGTTTCCTTATGTTCTTCCTCTGTTTCTGAACAAAAGCCAGAAATCCAATCAGATGATATACCACAATCTTCTCCCACTATCTCTCTGATAGCATCCACACGATTAATGTACCACTCCCTTGTATAGGTTCGGTTCATCATTTTCAATATTCTGGAATTACCGCTTTGCGCCGGTAAATGAATATAATTACAGATGTTATCATGCTTTTTTATGGTATGCAATACTTCATCAGTAATATCTTTGGGGTGGGAGGTTGAAAATCTTACCCTTAGCTCGGGAGATACTTTAGCCACCAATTCCAATAGATTGGCAAAATTAACTACATCCACTTGCTCTTTTTGCTCAATTTTTTCCAACTGTGCTTTGTTATTAAGTACTTCCGACCATTTATAGGAATCTACATTCTGGCCCAAAAGTGTTACTTCTTTATAGCCTTTATCAAAAAGATCCTGTGCTTCTTTTACTATGGATTGTGGATCCCTGCTTCTTTCCCTGCCTCTGGTAAAAGGCACTACACAGAAGGAGCACATGTTGTCGCATCCACGCATAATAGAAATAAGTGCGGAAATACCATTTGAATTTAATCTTACAGGGCTGATGTCTGCATAGGTTTCTTCACGGCTAAGAAATGTGTTAACTGCTTTGTCTCCATCATCTACTGTTTTCACCAGATTAGGTAAATCTCTGTAGGCATCGGGTCCTGCAACAAGATCAACCAATCGCTCCTCTTCCAGT
>JBEPWY010000305.1:0-4759 GCA_041642185.1 Marivirga sp. | reverse complement strand
TTTAAGATCAAAATAAAAGGTGTTTGTTAATATGCTTATAGCATAACCAAATAATCGTTTAGGAAAGTTAATTTATTTTAATTACTCTTTATGAATTTATTTTATGCAATACCTTAGTTGAGTATTTCACCTAGAAAGCTTGCGGAGGAGTAGAAAAATTGGCAGAATTAATGGAATTCAAATAAACTCTATACGAAAGCAACTACAACTACATTAATGACTTTGATATTGGTATTTATGCCACTACTAATAACTGCACAGGATATTACGATAACTACTAAAAAATCAGACCAGTTGAATGATTTTGCAAATTCAATAATAGAGGTAAAAGAATTTGACTCTGATTATATAGCAGTTAAGTTAAATGTGGCTGGACGAACCATTGGTAGTCACCCCGAATTGCCAGCAATGGATGTTGTTCTTTATGATTTATATCTTCGAGTTAAAGAACGGACAGAAAACACGGCAACAAGTATTTGGTACATTTTGGGTAAATGGTGATTTTCCCAATCCTATCAACTTCCAATTTGATCCTTCAAATAAGACCTTAACATTTCAACACCGGCCTAACTAGAACCCTAAGAAAACAACTCTTACTGTAACTGCAAATTGAGTAAAAATCAAATAGTATACCAAACCATGGTAGATTGCAGGTGATTGAAATATTATCTCCTTTTGCGATCTTTATCTTAGGTAGAAGATTAAGATTTTGCAGACAGATATAGCTATTGGTTGTAGTTTTTGCCAACAGATTGCTTCACTTTAATTCCGCTAGAACGGAATTGAATGTTCGCAATGACTACTCAGGCGAGCAGTAGCGGTATTGAAAAAAATCATATAATCTTTCTTACAGGAGCTCTTTCTTTTGCTTACCTAAGCCATTATAAGCGAATAGGAGGTATTGTATTCTTCTCTCGGAATTAATCATACATTAAATATATCTCTCTCATTTTTTTATAATTTTTCAATTCCTTTTGCCAGGAGAGTTTTATTTCTTCTTCTGTAAAACCGGATTCAATTTGCTGCTGAAGTTGTTCCGTTCCGGCCAGTTTTATGAAGAAATTATTGAAGTATTCAGTTTTATCAGGAAAATCATTATAAAGCTGAATAAGGTGTTTTAAATTAAATCCTCCTTCAAAAGGTTTGTCTTCAAATAAAACCCCATAGCACTTTTCTCCTTTAAAAGGAGGGTGAGTACTACTGCCCGGCATAGAAACCGGTGTAAAGGAATGCGCATAACCTGTTAATTTAGGATGGCCAATTTGTTGGAAAGGTTTTTTTGTTCCCCGGCCAACACTTATAACAGTTCCTTCAAATAAACATAAGCTTGGATAAAGGGCAATACTTAAATCGTTTGGTAGGTTAGGGGAGGGTTGAACAGGCAGTGAATAATGCATGCTATGGTCATAATTTTTAACAGGAATTATAGTTACATCACATTTTATTCCACCTTTTAACCAGTTTTGGCCATTGATCATTTTAGCCAGCTCACCTACTGTTAATCCATGAAGTATGGGAATGGGATGCATACCCACAAATGATTGGTGTTTCATGTTTAAAACAGGACCTTCTACATACATCCCATTTGGATTCGGTCTGTCAAGTATGATTAGTTTTTTATTGTTTTCCGCGCAAGCTTCCATCACATAATGCATGGTGCTTATATAAGTGTAAAATCTGGTACCAACATCCTGAATATCAAAAATAACAACATCAATATTTTCCAGTTGTTCTGGTAGCATTTTTTTATTAGCTCCATATAATGAAATAATAGGAAGTTGCGTTTTGGTGTCAAATCCTGACTCTACACTGGCACCTGCATCTGCTTCGCCACGAAACCCGTGTTCAGGTGCAAATACTGTTTTAATATCGATTCCAAGGCTTTTTAAGGTGTCAACCAAATGTACTGCTCCTATTTTAGAAGTTTGATTGACCACTAAGCCTGTTCTTTTATCCTTAAGGAGATGTATATAATCCTCCAACTGATGAGCTGCCGGAATAATGTTTTTGTCACTTTCCTGGGGTTGAGCCTGACAGCCAAAAAGATTGATAATAAAAATAAGGCTAAAGATCATAACGACTTTGCCAATGAAATTGTAATTTGCATCTTGAAACATAAAACAAAATTAACGTATATTCTTGAATCTTCCTGATTTTATAGCAAAACGCACCATTAATTCCAAAGTAGGTCAATTCTCAGGTAGCATCCATAAGATTGCCATCATGAGTATAGCTATTGGTTTGGCCATTATGCTGATTGCATTGCTAATAATGGGCGGCTTTCAGAATAATATTAAACAAAAGGTGTATAGCTTTGCCGGACACCTACAGGTTACAAAATATACCCTAAGCAGTTCCTTTGAAGAATCCCCCATTTCTAAAGATACAGAGTTTTACAACAATTTTGAAAAATATCCTTATGTAAAACAGGTTCAATCCTATGCTTTTAAAGCGGGCTTGTTAAAAACAGAAGAATCTGTGGAAGGTGTTATGATCAAAGGAATAGGGGCAGATTATGACACCAGCTTTTTTGCACCTAATATAATTCAAGGGCGTTTTCCTGAACGAGGTGGAGAGAAATACTCCACAGAAGTTATCATCAGCCGTAAAATTGCCGATTTACTATTACTTGAGGTAGGAGAAAAGGTTTTGATGTATTTTGTTCAAAACCCACCCCGCTATAGGCAATTGGAAATAGTAGGCATTTATCAGACTGGTATGGAGGAATTCGATGAGCGCCTCATCATTGGAGATATACGAATGTTGCAGAAATTAAATAACTGGGACGAAAATCAGGTGGGCGGCTATGAAGTATTCCTGAACGATGCGGAAGATGCAGAAATGGCAGAAGAAGCTATTTTTAATCTGGTGGAGAGCGACCAATACGTGAACAGGGTGAGTAGCAAGTACAGACAATATTTTGAATGGCTGCAATTACTCAATCAGAATGTAAATCTGTTCCTGGGACTGATATTATTTGTTGCTGCTTTTAATATGATCGCTGTCATATTTATTTTAATTATGGAACGTATTCCAATGATTGGTTTATTAAAAGCAATTGGTTCCAGAAATAGCTTAATTAGAAATATCTTCTTTTATAGTGGCATAAGGCTTACATTAAGAGGACTTTTCTGGGGTAATTTTATCGGTCTTTCATTTTGTGCTATTCAGGATTACTTTAAATTAATTCCACTGGATCAGGAAAATTATTATATGAGTTATGTGCCTATTGAATGGGATTTCCCTGTTATAATAGGCCTAAATTTATTGGTGTTCGTTATCATTTCCATTACACTTACATTGCCGACATTGTTAACCAGTCGAATGAAACCCATAAAAGCAATCAGATTTGATTAATCAGCTGTTTATTATACTTTATTAACCATCGTTGAGGTAGCTTGCGCATTAGGTAATACTAATACATCCGCCAAATTTACATGGGGAGGTCTGGTGACCATAAATAAAATCAAGTCAGCTATATCTTCCGGCTTCAAAGCATCGAAATTTTCATATACCTTTTTGGATCGGTCTTCATCTCCTTTAAATCTCACCAATGAAAACTCTGTCTCTACCAGCCCCGGGGCTACCTGCGAAACCTTAATGCCATGCTTGTTCAAATCGATCCTCATTGAACTATTTATTGCATCAACAGCATGTTTAGTGGCACAATAAACATTACCATTTGCATAAGCTTCTTTTCCTGCAATTGATCCTATATTAATAACATGGCCTGTTTTATTTTTAATCATTCTTTGGATAACAGGCTGAGAAACGTAGAGCAAACCTTTTACATTGATGTCAATCATTGCGTTCCAATCATCCACATTTCCATCTTCTATGGAAGCTAAGCCATGGGCATTTCCTGCATTGTTTATTAATACATCTATCTTTTGCCATCCTTCAGGCAAGCTGTTAATTGCTTCCAAAACAGCAGACTGGTCACGTACATCAAAATTGAGTGTAAAAACATCAGTAACATTTTCAAGATCTTTCTTAAGCTGATCTAGTCTTTCTTGTCTTCTGCCTGTGGCTATTATTTTGTATCCGTTTTTGGCCAATAAAATGGCTGTTGCATGGCCTATGCCGGATGTTGTACCAGTGATAAATGCTATTTTCGACATATAAAATTAAATTTTATTTAATAGAAAAATGATTTCAGTAGATTAAATTTATCTGTTAAACTTCCGTTTCCGGATTGATTCCCACAACTATGCGGTTTTTTTCTTGCATATCCTTTATGATTGCAACTTTAGTAAAGCCATTTAACTCCATGACAATCTTCACTTCCTCCCCAAATTTTTCGTTGATTTCAAAATATAAATAAGCTCCAGGCTTCATATTTTGTTTTGCCAAATAAGCGATTCTTTTGTAAAAAATTAATGGATCATTATCAGAAACAAATAATGCTTGTGAAGGATCATATTGTAATACCTTCTTTTCCATCAGTAATTTCTCACTTTCCAATACATAAGGAGGGTTACTCACCCAAATTTCTGCCGGGGGAAGTTGAGGAGTTTCTTCTAATATGTCCATATTAATAAACTCCACCTCAGCCCTGTTCAGGTCAGCATTTCTGCGGGCAGTTGCCAAAGCTGCTAAACTGATGTCTATTCCAAAAGCTAGGCATCCTGGTCTTTCTTTTGCGATAGTGATAGGTATTACGCCACTTCCTGTGCCAATATCCACTATTGTTTCGCCTGATAGGTCAGGATGGTCATTTAGAATCAGATCAACCAGTTCTTCTGTTTCATGCCTTGGG
>JBEPWY010000304.1:0-4763 GCA_041642185.1 Marivirga sp. | reverse complement strand
TTTCCTTTTAATGTTGACTGCTGTATTTTCAGTTTCAGCACAAAAGGTAGATCCCAACAAACAGGAGGTTTTTGATTTCTTCGGTGACCGAGAAGGCAATCGATATCGCTCAGCCTCCGGTAAGCCCGGTCCTGAATATTGGCAAAATAGTGCCGATTACAAAATCAATGTTACTTTAAACCCAGAAAAAGATTTATTAACAGGTCAGATTAGTATCACTTATACCAATAACAGTCCTGAAGCCTTAGAATTTATCTGGCTGCAGATGGAGCAGAACAGGTTTACTGAAGAATCCAGAGGTACATTAACAACTCCAATTCAAGGTAACCGATACACTGGTGATATGGATGGCGGTTATAAAATCAGTAATTTATCTGCCAAAAGTGGAAGAAGAGGTGATGCATCTGACAAACATATTATTTCAGATACGCGTATGCAGGTTTTCTTTAAGGAACCCATTGAGGCAAATGGAGGAACAGCTACTGTTTCTATGAATTTTGAATATGTTATTCCTACCACAGGAATGGACAGGATGGGGCAAACCGATGTGGAAGATGGAACCATATTTGCTATGGCGCAGTGGTACCCAAGATTATCTGTTTTTGATGACATAAGAGGCTGGAATACTAATCCTTATTTAGGTGCTGGAGAGTTTTACACGGAGTACGGTGATTTTGAATATAATGTAACCGTTCCTTATAATTTCATAGTGGTTGGCTCGGGTGAGTTATTAAACCCTAAAGAAGTTTTAACTTCTGAGCAGCAAAACAGAATGAATGAAGCTTCAAATAGTGAAGAAACTGTTTATATAATTACACCTGAAGAAGTAGGAGACGCCTCTAAAACTAGCCCGAAGCAATCAGGTACATCTACCTGGAAATTCAAAATTAAAAATGCAAGAGATGTGGCCTTTGGTGCTTCAAAAGCATTTATTTGGGATGCCGCACGTATTAATTTGCCAGACGGAAAAACAGCCATTGCACAATCTGCTTATCCTAAAGAAAGTGATGGGGAAAATGCATGGGGACGTTCTACGGAATATACCAAAGCATCTATTGAGCATTATGCTAAGAAATGGTTTAATTACCCTTACCCGGCAGCTGTAAACGTTGCTGCAAATATAGGTGGTATGGAATACCCGGGACTTTCTTTTTGCGGTTATAAAGCGGAAGGTAAATCATTATGGGGAGTGACAGATCATGAATTTGGTCATAATTGGTTTCCTATGATTGTCGGAAGCAATGAAAGATTATATGCATGGATGGATGAAGGATTTAACACCTTTATTAATTTTTATTCATCTGAAATTTTTAATGACGGTGAATATGCAGATGATTTACACCAACCAAGACAGTATGCAAGTTGGTTAACAAGCGAATCAAGAGAGTCAATTTCTACTTTTCCAGATGTTGTAGATACGCGTAACCTGGGTATGATTGCTTATATCAAGCCTGCTATGGGATTGTTTATGTTAAGAGAGTATATCTTAGACCATGAAAGATTTGATAACGCTTTCACTGCTTATATTGAAAGATGGGCCTACAAGCATCCGCAGCCAAGTGATTTCTTCAATACTATGGAAAATGTAGCTGGTGAAGATCTTTCCTGGTTTTGGAGAACATGGTTCTTTGGGAATGGAAATATTGATTTAGCTATTGATGGGGTTTATCCATATCAGGGAAGATACTTAGTGGTATTGTCTAATAAAGGAGAAGTACCTATGCCTGTAAACATGAAAGTGGTTTATCAGGATGGAACTGAAGAGATGATTAATTTACCAGTGGAAATCTGGCAAAGAGGTAATAGCTGGAATCATTTAATTAACACTGCTAAAGAGATAGAGTCAATTACAATTGATCCTGAAAAAATTATCCCTGATGTAAATACAGGTAATGACAGCTGGCCATCTACCATTTATAAAGAGGATTAAAATAAAATTTCCATTTGAGTTAAAAAACCTCTTCCGGCTTGGGAGAGGTTTTTTATTATGGTAACCCCTGACTCGGTTAGCTAGTTTAACTATATTAAGGTAGTTATATTCTCTAAGCACAATTTATTATATAGCAGTTAACAGAATTTTATTACCAATGATCTCTACAGTGAAATAAAGTTCTAGTATAAAAATAAGTAGTTTAAATTAAAATTATAGAGGTCCTTGAATATCTTGAAGGAAAATAGAGAGTCAAAATGTAACTGATGGTTAATTGGCTGTAAAACTTTTGCGAGGACTTTAATTAAAAATAAATAAAAGCTTCTATTAATTTTTAGCGTATTTTAATTTTTTTCAACCTTAAAAACTCTTAACCATGATTTTCAACCTTGAAAAGGATCAGAAGTTTTCTAATGGGAGCACTAATTTTATTCCATTAGGGGACCATAAAAATTTAGCCTTAGCTGAGATTAAAGCAATAGAGGCTAAGCTTTATCTTTCTAAAACAGAAAAAGTGGAAGAAATCTGGGGCACTTTGGGCTGGAAAGACGACAGCCTTTTTCAGGAAAGGGGTGAAATAAAATTTTCTGCATCCGGACAAACAGAAGAAGCGAAAGGTGCAACGCTTCGTCAAATAGAGATGCTTTATGATATCTATTCGGAAATTCCTCTCAAAAATCAGAAAGTTAGGGAGCGATATATAGATTTAAATGAATTAAGGATTAATAAGCCTGAACGGATCACTTTAAATGACATGAAGGAGCTTCGGCTTGATATTTTTCTGGAAAGAAATGAAGGAGCCGTAGTTTATTTACAACATAGCGATAAGGAAAATTATAATGATGATGAAGCTTTTATAGAGTATATATCACCCCAGCCAACAGATGACAATAACAGACTTGATTTAAGAAATAAACTCACCTATTATATTCCTTACCAATTCGGTCGAAAACTTAAACCAGAAGGAGAGACTAAAAAAGATAGAAATATTTCAGGGGTGGTTAACTTTTTGGAAATTTCAGAAGATACACCAATAAATTTAACCGATGAGGATGGTAATGTAGAGGAATTAGAAGAAACTAGTTTCATTATTAAAATATTGACTTTCTTCCGTAACTCCCGTACACCCGAGGAAGCATTAAAAAGTTTTGGATCTGCGATCGCTCGAAAAAATCGAAATTTCCTTTTTAAGGAACAATTGGATAAAGCAGGCAAAAACAAATATGCCTTATTAAAATTTGTACCCAATGTTGATTTTAATAATGAGAGTGGTCAGTTTACCAAAATTAAAAAAACTGATGGAATTGACTTTAACGCAAAAACTCTGCTTTTAATTCATGGTACGTTTAACGATACCTATGGTACTTTTGATCATTTTATCTCAAAAAAATATTTTGGTAGTGATCATAATTTCCTTAATTATTTAATTGAAAATAACTATTACGAACAAATTTTGGCATTTGACCATCCTTATTTTTGGGATACTCCGGAGGAAAATGCGCAATGGTTAATAAATTTTTTATCTGGTCAATGTTTTAGTTCCAATAAACTTGATGTTTTAGGTGCAAGTAGAGGTGGGCTCTTGGCTATGTATCTTGCTGCAAATCTTAAAAGTGCCTATACTTTAAAGGTTGGAAAGGTTTTGGTTTTTTCAGGAGGTTCATCAGGCTATCTAAATTCCATTGCAGGCCTTTCTAAAATGATTTCAATTATGAAATTAAATGCGCCGCCATCATTACAAAAATTATTATTGGGAATTGCCAGCATTGGAGTAAGCTATTTGGAGAAAAATTCAGGATTATCTTCCATGAAATCTGGGAGCCCATTCTTAACCAAGCTTTACAGTGAACCATTGGAGCATCCTGTTATTTTTAAAGCCATGGTAGCTGAATGGAGCCCACATTTGGTAATAGAGAAGGGGTGGATAGATACTACTATTAAAAGGGCCTTGGCGGCCGGTGTGGATTTAGTCATAAAATTATTTCTAGGAGCCCATCATGATTGGGTTATAGGGACTGCCGAGCAAAGAAAATTGCCACAGGGTTTAAATGCATTTCCGGAACCCTCATTTGAATATAATAGCAGGCACGGAAAATACTTCTTTAAAGGTTATCCTAAAAGAAAAATTCAGTCTCAGTGGGAGGATGCAGGCGTCTACAGGGAGATTCTAGATTATCTCAAATAGAGAGGGTAATATATGTTTAGTGGATATTATGAAAACTGCATATTTTTACAGAAAAATCTAACTATACCAGGATCTATTACTGTATGCCCATTTTAAAATTACAGAAGTTAATATTATTTTTTGCATTTATCGGATTTGTAAGCTGTACAACATCTAAATTAAGAACTTCATCAGTTCAGCCCGGTGATTTGGAAAACCTGCATTATTTTGAACCAGTCAGCTTTATAAGCTACATAGAAAAAGGTGATAATGGTATCTTTAACGAAAAGCTTTCTTTAGAGTGTAAGAACTTAACTGACTCAATTTTATTTAATCAATCCGATAGGTTTAGGCTATCTGGTAAAATAAATTATAAATATGATAACGACAGTTTAGAAATAGCCAAAGATCTTATGTTTTTAGTTGATCAAGTAAAGCATAGAGGTATTTATCAAGTAGAATTAACGGAAACTATACAGGCTATAATGAATGAAAATAATACAAACTATGCAATGGGTATTTTTACGAGTGGTTTTGTAAGAAAGAAAGGTAATTATGCAGGGCAGATTTTGAAAAGTATTGGTATAGGCATTATAACATTAGGAATGTATTATCCGATCCCAATTCGTACAGTTTCTTATGTATATGTATTTATCTTTGATGCTTCCA
>JBEPWY010000303.1:0-4788 GCA_041642185.1 Marivirga sp. | reverse complement strand
TACGAAAAAAATTAAACATAAATTATACTAAATAAACAATTCATATTCAATTATTTACAGCTGGTTAATTTTATCTTTTTTTATTAATTTTTTAACTTAAAACTTATTTTTTTATGACAAATGTTGCAATAAACGGATTAGGGCGTATAGGCAGAGCCGCCCTCAAAGCAATTCTGGAAAGTGATGATTTAAAACTGGTGGCAATTAATGATTTAATTCCTGCTGATAATTTAGCCTACCTGCTGAGGTACGATACAGCTTATGGTAGATATCATAAGAAAGTGGAATCTGGTGAAGGTAAGTTAATTATAGATGGGCAGGAAATTCCAGTATCAAATCATAAAGACCCTGCTGATATTCCATGGAAAGATTTGGAGGTGGAACTGGTTTTTGAATGTGCAGGGGTATTTACCCAGCGCGAAGATTTGGAAAAACATTTAAAAGCAGGCGCTAAAAAGGTTATCCTATCTGCTCCGGCAAAAAGTGATGACATAAAAACTATTGTTTTCGGCGTTAATTCCGGAGAAGAAGAAGGTGACATCATCTCATGCGCAAGCTGCACTACTAATTGTATTTCTCCGGTTGTAGAAATACTTTCAAGAAGAATTGGAATTAAAAAAGCCAATATGACTACCATTCATGCCTATACTTCCAGCCAAAGTCTGGTGGACGGTCCGCATAAAAAAGTAAGAAGAGGCCGAGCAGCAGCAGCCAATTTTGTCCCTACCTCCACAGGGGCAGCGCAGGCAACTTCCAAGGTGTTGCCTCATATGAAAGGAATATTTGATGGTGTGGCCATCAGGGGACCTGTAGTAGTAGGATCCATTACTGATATTAATATGGTAATGGAGAAAGAAACATCAGTAGAGGAGATTAATAAGATCTTTCAGGAAGAATCACAATCTGAACGTTATAAAGGAATTGTAGGGGCTTCAAATGATGAGTTGGTTTCTTCCGACATTATCGGGGATTCCCGTGCCTCTATAGTGGATATGAGCATGACTCAAGTGGTTGGTGGTGATCTTGTAAAAGTAATGAGCTGGTACGACAATGAGTATGGTTATGTGAGCCAAATGATTCGGGAAGCCAAAAATGTTTTGGCCCAGGTAGCGCATTAAATTGATGATGTTGGATAAATTGAAAAGGGGCTGTTGGGCCTTTTTTTTTTCAAAGTATCATTAATATGCCTCTGGATTATTCTTTAACAAAAAGAAAAACTTATTAATGATATCAATTTAAACAGGGCGGAAATATACAGAAAAACGTATTTGAAAATTAGCAGACTGAGGTACAAATTTTATCTAAAGATCCAGCATATTAAGCTATCTATTAATTTCACCTGCCTTTTTAAGGGCAAATTTCGCTACATAAGGACCAATAATCTCATTTAAAATAACTGCCCCCATAACTATTGTGAGTATTAAATCAGCAAATGCCGTAAAAGCTTCTTCTTTTTGAATAAGCAATGCCAATCCAATTACCACACCTCCTTGAGGAAAAAGACCTCCAGCTGTATGCTTCCTGGTAGATTCGGCTGCTCCTGACATCACACCTCCAAGATAAGTGCCACTATATTTTCCAAGAATTCTTATACTAACAAAAACAATAATGGGTATAATCGCTGAGAATAGAGCACTTATGTTTAAATGAAGGCCGCTGAGCACAAAAAAGAAAATGAAAATCAGTTCTTCAGTGTAATCCTCAATAATAGAAAATATCACCCTGTGCCGAGGGTTGGTGTTAACAATTATTAAACCCAAAAGCAAACAAGCTAAAAGTCCATCCAGTTGATAATATTTTGCTACACCATAACATAAAGCAATAGCTGATAATGTAAGCACTATCCACTGCCCCTTTTGAATATCCTTTAAAACTTTTACTGCTCCATTTAGCAAAAAACCTACTAAGGCACCTAATAAAATACCCCCTCCAATTTCCTTCAATGAAACCCAAAAAGTATTTCCCAGGCTGTCGGAACTCTCGCCAATCAAAATTCCAGCTGCCGCAACCGAAAAGCTATAAAGTAAAATTCCCAGTGCATCATCTAATGCTACCACGCCCAAGATAGTATCTGTCACTTTTCCTCTGGATTTATATTCATGAATAACTCCTAAAGTAGCCGTAGGATCTGTAGGACTTGCCAATGCGCTTAACAAAATAACAAAAGCGATTAAAGCATTCCCTCCCGCTCCTAATTGAGGCAAGAAGTCTGGAAAGGAAACAATTAATGCATAAAACGCTACAGCTAAAAATATTAGCGGAACAAAAGCCGCAGCTACAGTAATAGCAATTATTTGTTTCCCATGTTTCTTAATTTTCTTCCACTTCAGCTCTCCTCCTACTTCAAAAGCAATAAAGGCAAGACTTATATCCAGTAGCGGATTTAAGTTACTTACCATATGCTCCCCAGCTAAATGTAAGGCATTAGGGCTAAAAAGGATACCTGTTAGTAAATAACCTACTATTTTAGGTATTCCCATACGTTCCAAAAAATGACCTGATAAATAAGCTGTAATGATTGATAAACCAACGAATAGTAAAATATTCATTTACTTATATGTTTAAAAATTGAAGTAAGTTCAATTTTTTCCTGTGTATAACTTGTTTTTTAAAGGCCACAAATGTGCCGCCTAAGCGGTATGGTGTCTGGAATCACCTAGCACGCGTTGCCAACGCGCGCCTAACACAAAACTGTAAAAGCACGCGTTGCCAACCCGCGCCAGACATACCTTACCCCTGACACTATTTTTATTCTTATGAGCTGCTTTGTAATTCAAGCAAAACATTCCCGCTCATCTCTTCAGGAGGTTCTATGCCCATAATGGTTAGAATGGTAGGCGCAATATCGCTTAGTTTCCCATTTTGCAGTTTCATGTCATCATCAACCCCTAATATTATACAGGGAACATGGTTTACAGTATGTGCTGTAAAAGGAGATCCGTCCGGATTTTTCATTTTATCAGAATTTCCATGATCCGCAGTTATGATTACAGCATACTCATTTTCCAATGCCGCCTCTGCAACTGCTTTGGCACAAGCGTCAACTGTTTCGCAAGCTTTTTTAGCCGCATCAAATTTACCGGAATGCCCCACCATATCTGCGTTTGCAAAATTAAGACAAATAAAATCTGCCTCCTTACCCTTTAATTTAGGAATAATGGCGTCACGAATACCCTGAGCACTCATTTCGGGTTTTTCGTCAAAAGTTGGCACATCCGGAGAATCAATCATTATACGTTCTTCCCCTTCAAAAGCCTCTTCCCTGCCATTGTTGAAAAAGTAGGTAACATGAGGGTATTTGATTGTTTCTGCTATTCTGATCTGATTTTTACCATTCTTTGAAAGCACTTCTCCTAAGGTATCTTGGAGATGCTCGCTTTCAAACAAAACAGAAATATTCTTATAGGTTTTATCATACTGAGTCATTGTCAGATATTGCAGGTCCAGTTTCTTCATATCCTGAGCAGGAAAATCCTCTTGTGTAAGTGCCTGTGTAATCTGTCGCCCCCTATCGGTACGGTAATTGAAATTGATCACCACATCTCCTTCCTTTATAGTCACGATCGGCAAATCTTTATCCGTCAGTATAATAGGCTCTAAAAACTCATCCGTTTCTTTCTTTTGATATTTCTCTAGCATCACTTTTTTCCACTCACCTGCAGGTACTATTGTGTCGGCCTTCGCATTTACCATTGCATGATAAGCCCTTGCTGTTCTGTCCCAGTTTTTTCCGCGATCCATCGCATAATAACGGCCCATAATAGTGGCGATTTTTCCTGTGGTGTTTTTTAGATGTAGTTGAAGATCCTCGATAAAACCAATTCCACTTTTAGGATCACTATCACGTCCATCTGTAAAAGCATGTATATATAATCCTGTAATCTCCTGTTCCCTGGCAATTGAACATAATGCTTTTAAATGATTAATATGCGAATGGATACCGCCATCTGACACCAAACCCATAATATGTACTCGTTTACCCTGAATATTGGCATAATCCAAAGCATCCAGTAAAACCTTGTTTTTATGGAGGTTATGATCTTCAATAGCCAAATTTATTTTTACCAGCTCCTGGTATACTACACGGCCAGCGCCTATATTCATATGCCCCACTTCAGAATTTCCCATTTGGCCTTCAGGCAAGCCAACAGCAATACCATGGGTTTTCAACTCAGAATGAGGTTTCTCTTTCCATATTTTATCCATAAAAGGGGTATTAGCTTGCGCAATTGCAGATATTTCTTCTTCTCCTTCGGCGGTAATTCCCCAGCCATCGAGTATCATAAGCAAGACTTTCTTCTTATTTTCCATCTTTAAGTGCTTTTAAGGTTAGTTTTTTGGTCCTTTTGTTAAATTGTTAAATGGATGGCCCGGCGGTTTCTTTTTGGCTCAACCAGTAAAATATTTTTTCCACATCCTCTTTCCGGCATAGTTCTGTGCCAGGCGTCATAGTAGCGGCAGTGCCGGCAGCAACCCCCCATTTTACCGCATCATGTAATTCATCTCCACGGGAAAGGGATAAAACCATTGCTCCCACCATAGAGTCCCCGGCCCCAACAGTACTGTTCTGTTTAACAGTGGGAGGTACAATATACTCTATACTGTCTTTTGTGACCAGCATGGCACCTCTGGCCCCAAGTGAAACTATTAATATTTGAGCTTTCCCATCATCTATTACCTTCCTTGCAATCTCCTCCTGCTCCATTCCTGAAATTTCTTCTTTCCCTGCCAAACTACTTAGTTCCCCCAGGTTAGGCTTCATCAAACAAACTCCTTTTTCTGCAGCAG